>JADFOW010000058.1 GCA_022562615.1 Nitrososphaerota archaeon | reverse complement strand
CACCTTTGAGATTATCACCATTATGGTTACCGTAAATGATGTCCCAGATGGCACCACCATATCTAACATCGCAAATGTCACATCTGATACAGATGATCCAGACGATACCGATAACGAAACACCACCTGAAGAGACTGATGTTAGTCAAGATAATGAAGTCAACGATGGAGGAATGAATCATTGGGATACAAGACCAACATTTGGAATAAATCATGAGACCCGCGAAACCATTTTGGTAGATAACGGATTTTCATTCAATGGTGAATCATTTACTATTATTGACAATCATCATACCCCCTTCAATCAACAAACAATAAACATTGGAACTGTCAATACATTTGCGGCAACAGTTTATGCCAGCAAAGTATTGAAAGTTCAAGAATTTCTCTTTGGTGTGCCAGAAATTGGCATGGGTCATCTAGCTGAGATGAGAGTCGAGATTTGGTATGATTTTGATGGTAAAATTGAAAATGTGAAAGTAATTCAAGAATCAGATGTAATCGATGTAGCTAGTCTAAGTGTTACTCACCAAAAAATAAAATGTATTGAAACTGACCTTGAAGAAAAATGTGATAGAACCCTCATGTCCGCAATATTCTTAGAAACACTCAAGGACAAAATAATGGCAATAAAAGCAATGGACTTTGAGCTACGAGACCATACAACTTACCTTAACGACGGATTTGAAATTTCAGGCGAATCCCTTAATCCAATGACTACCTCCTTGATTCCATCGACCATAAAATATGAAGGATTAATCCTAGTAACACAAACTGAAAAGTATAGCAAATATTGGGTAGCAGAAGACGGAAGACTGTTTGAGATGAACAGATTTGGTTCATTTAAGCAGATTGACCAGTCATTTGAGAGATTCCAAGACACTGGAAATCCCTATACCCGAGTGCATTCAGGATTTGGGGGAATAATTGCATATGAGCAAAAGAGAGCATCTGGGGTGTTTGATTCCAGTGAGTTAATCTCAGAATTACCTGAAAGCTTTGCATATATCTTCCCAGAAACTCATGAAAGAATAGATGATAAGATGAGGCAAAAAATGTTCATTCAAGAACAAATAGCCAAAGTTCATCTAGAAAAAACATACCTCCAAGCTAGATGGTAACCTGATTTAATTAAAAAAATCTAAAGGCAGAATATATTATAGAATATTTTCTACAAAGTTCTTTGGCAAGCAAAAGAGTAGAGAACTATTATTCTACGTTTGAAATATTAGCAATTACTTTTTGAGGATTTGCAAGTCTTTTCTTAATTAGACTATACATAATCATTCCAACATTTACAATTGAAACAATTTCAATCAAATCAACTCCATACAAAAGCCAATCAATTACAGGATGAACTCTAGAAACAACACCTACCTCTAACATCAAATCTGCATTCCAAATCATGTGAGGAATTTGTATAAATTGTATAATTGCAATTAATATTATACTTCCCAAAATTTTATTTTCATACCAATTCCAAAATTTATTCCAAGCATTCATGTAGTAATTTAGTTTTCTCAATAATTAAACAATATGAAAATTAGATGCAACTAATTAGATTAGACTAATTTTTTTAGGAATAAAATTTGTAATGTTTAGCTAAAGCTATCATGTCCAAATGTCTGCTTTGATATTTTCTTTTTTCATCCAGATTGTTTTTTCTTTGTGATCAATTAACTCTATATTCATTTCATTGAGACTAGCTCGAATTTTATCTGCCTCTGCAAAATGTTTTTCGTTTCTAAGCCTTTCTCTACTTTCTATCATTTTGTCTATTTCTTGTTTTTGTTCTTGTGATATTTTTGGAATACTCAATCCTAAAATTTCAAGCATTCTCTCAAATTCTGGTTTGATTGTTTTAACATCATTTATTCCTAGATTTTCATCAGCTGCTAATCTATTTGCTTCTTTTACCAAAGAGAAAAATGCCGATAATGCTAAATGTGTATTAAAATCGCCCTCTAATGCCTCATCAAAATCATTACTTATTTTTTTCACAATTGAAATTACATTATCGCTTTGTTTTTCATTATTTGAGTGAATTAATTCATAATAACACGTCTCAGCCTGTCGCCATTTGATTAGATTTTCTTTTAACAGTTCTTCAGAATAGTCAATTGGCTTTGAATAATGACCTGACAGGCAAAACAGTCTAATAATATTTGACCCCCAATTATCTAAAACATACTTTATTGATTTGACATTTCCAAGCGACTTTGACATTTTTTCACCATTTATCGTAACCATTCCTACATGCATCCAAATTTTGGCAAATTGATTATCTACAAAGGATTCAGATTGCGCAATCTCATTTTCATGGTGGGGAAAAATCAGGTCTCTTCCTCCGCCATGAATATCAAAATTTTCTCCTAGATACTTTATGCTCATAGCAGAGCATTCAATGTGCCAACCTGGCCTACCTTTTCCCCATGGACTATCCCATGTTGGTTCTACATCTGAGAACTTCCACAATGCAAAGTCTAGGGGATCTTTTTTTGTTTCATCAATTTCAATTCTAGCACCTGATTGCAGCTCATCAATTTTCTTTTTGGATAGTTTTCCATATTCGGGAAATTTTGAAACTGAAAAATACACTCCGTTTTTTGAAGTGTAAGCAATATCCTTATTGATTAATTTTTGAATAAAATCTAGAATGTCTTTAATGTGTTCAGTTGCCTTTGGATAATCTGTTGCCCTCTTTACATTTAATCCATCAAAATCACTAAAATAATGTTCAATGTATTTTGAGCTAATTTCATCAGCTGTTACATTCTCTAATTTTGCACGATTTATTATCTTGTCATCTATATCCGTGAAATTTTGAATAAAATTAACCTCAATCCCTCTGTTTTCTAGATATCTTCTTAATACATCAAAAACAATAATTGTTCTTGCATGTCCAATATGTGACTCGTCATAAACGGTGACTCCGCAGAGGTAAATCCTTACTTTGTGTGATGTATCAAGGGTCTTTTCAGAATTAGTTAGTGTATCTTGTAATTTCATTTTTAATCTCTTGGCGGTTTTGGAGCTGGTAATCGTTTATGCTCATTCTTAAGGTGAAGGTTGTATATTTTTTCAACTGTTTGTTTTTCAATCTGTGTTTTATTTACCGTTTCATCTATTGATAATTTTTTATCAAATAGACAATACAATATTGAGTCAATTTCTTCAAAAGACACTCCAATCTCCTTTTCAGCCTCGTGTTCCTTCCACAGGTGTGCACTGCTTTTTTTCTCAATTACGGTTTTTAGAACACCCAAAAACTCTGCAAATTTTCTTACCTGAAGCTTGTATAACGAGATGATGGGAACAACGTCTGCAGCACCATCTCCAAATTTTGTAAAGTATCCAATAAGATGCTCACTTTTATCGCTTGATCCCAAAACAAGGTAATTTTTTGCATTGGCATAATAGTATAGAATGTTAGTTCTGATTCGTGCTCTCAAATTTCCTTTTGCCCAATCATTTGGTTCAAGATACATTGAGTATTCTTTTACAATTGGTTTGATATCAACTAGTTTGTATTCAATACCAGTTAGAGCAATCATTTTCAGCGCATCCTCTGTTTCAGATTTTGGAGTAATTTCAGTATCTGGCATAATTATTGCAAGTGTCTTTTCTTTGAGTGACCTTTTACAGAGGTAAGCTAAAACTGCAGAATCTATCCCTCCACTCAATCCTAAAATTATTCCATTTGCTTTGTTTTTTTCAATCTGCTCTATTAGGAATTTCTCTAGTTGATTAGTTATTTCTTCATAATTCTGATTTTCAATTTCATCGATGATCTCTTGATTCATTTGATTTTTGACATTAATTCT
This sequence comes from Nitrososphaerota archaeon, assembly GCA_022562615.1. GTDB lineage: Archaea > Thermoproteota > Nitrososphaeria > Nitrososphaerales > Nitrosopumilaceae > Nitrosomaritimum. Next base: position 4,675 of record JADFOW010000058.1, on the reverse strand, counting down.
ATGAATAAAAGTTGTGTAGCTAATTCCTTAACCGCATTTGCTATAGGTCCATGCTATCCACCCCCAAAAAATGTTCTAGGACAAATTTCGTTATTATAATTTTAATTTAGGTTTAGATGGTTCTAAAAATCTACGTAAATTCCATCCTCTTTGATTTCTACTGGATATGTCTGAAGTTTTACATCCTTAATGTAGTCCTTTAGCTCTCCAGTCTTGAAATTGTAATGCCAAAAATGTAAGGGACATTCTACTATATCTCCATCAATCTTCCCTGAAGAAATGGATCCATCTTGATGAACGCAAAGGTCATCTAGAGCATGATAGCCATCTTGATTGAAAATCGCTATTTGTTTTCCATCGATCTTAAAGGCCTTGCCTTTTCCTGCCGATATTTCACTTTTTTCAGCAATTTTCTTCCATGTCATTAGTTACATTACCAAATTTGGTTATTTATTTAGATTCGCATGATAGGATTTTATACTGACTTTGAGGCCATTTTGCATTGAGTAAAGTAAAAACTTCTCCAAAAAACATCAAAGAGGGGAGACTTTCTTACGAGTGGGCAAAATCTCACATGCAAATTCTCAACAACACTTTAACCAGATTAAAAAAATCAAAGCCTCTAAAAGGGATAACTCTTGGATTTTGTTTGCATATTACAAAGGAGACATCAGTTCTTTTGATCGGTGCAAAGGAACTTGGCGCAACAGTAGCATGTTGTGGTGGAAATCCACTGACGACTCAAGATAATATAGCAGCATTTTTAGCTTCACAAGGAATTCATGTTTATGCATGGCATGGTCAATCAGTTAAGGAATATGATTGGTGTATAGAACAAGTACTAAACCACAAACCAACGATCTTAACTGATGACGGTTCAGACATGAATGTAAAAGCTCACTTTGATAAAAAATACAAAGGTATGAAAATTCTTGGGGCAACAGAAGAGACAACTGCTGGAGTTACAAGAATTAGAGCTGTAGAGAACCAAGGAAAACTACGATATCCTGTAATTTTGGTGAATGAAGCTTACACGAAACACATGTTTGATAATCGATACGGCACTGGACAAAGCACCATTGATGGTTACCTTCGAGCAATGAATTTACTTTTGGCATCAAAACGTGTTGTAGTAGTAGGTTATGGTTGGGTAGGACGCGGTGTCGCATCAAGATTCCATGGAATGGGTTCAAAAATAATCATAACTGAAGTCGATCCTGTAAAGGCACTAGAAGCCCACATGGATGGCTTTGAGGTAATGCCTATGGCTCAAGCTTGCAAGGTGGGTGATATTTTCATCACTTGCACTGGAATGACTAGTGTAATTAGAAAAGAGCATATTTTGCAAATGAAAGACGGGGCAATAATGGGAAATGTTGGTCACTTTGATGTAGAAATCGATGCTAAATTCTTGCTTAAAAAATCCAAATCTGTAAGACAAGCAAGACCAAATCTGGATGAATGCACCTTGAGTAATGGAAAACATGTTTATCTTATTGGTGAAGGTAGGCTGGCAAATCTCGTAGCGGCAGAAGGACATCCTCCAGAGGTGATGGCGCAATCATTTTCAAACCAAATTTTATCCATCCTGTACATTCTCAAAAATCACAAGAAAATTGGAAACAAAATCATCAATGTTCCCGAAGAAATAGATAGACAAGTAGCAGTTGACGCTTTAAAGGCAATGGATGTAAACATTGACAAACTAACGCCAGAACAAGTAAAATACATGAATAGCTGGTAAAACTTCTTAACCTCTAAGACAGTCCAGATTATTGCAAATGAAAGATAAAGCAATTGTTACAAGTGCATTGCCATATGCAAATGGTGAGATTCACCTAGGTCACGTTGCATCAACTTACTTGCCGGCTGATGTTACAACTCGGTTTTTAAAACTAAATGGTGTGGAGGCATACTATGTCTGTGCAACTGATGACTTTGGTACCCCCATACTGATTCAATCAGAAAAGGAGGGGAAAAGTGCTACTGAATTTGTTGCATACTGGAATAAGCGAGACTATGAGGACTTTACTTCATTTGGAATCGACTTTGATATTTTTTATCAGACAAGCTCTCCTGAAAACATTAAATTTGTTCAATATGTTTTTGATAAACTCAATGCTGCTGGACATATTTACGAAAAAGAGATAATACAATTTTACTGCAATAATGACAAGAAATTTCTTCCCGACAGATATGTCAAAGGCATTTGTCCTTACTGTAAAGCAGAAGACCAGTACTCTGATCTTTGTGAGAGCTGTGGACGAGTTCCAGAGGAGATCATCAATCCAAAGTGCTCTATTTGTGGCCAAACTCCAACTAAAGAAAAAACAAATCACTACTTTTTCAGATTAAAAAATTTTAGTGATTCATTGTCAAAATGGCTAGAGGAAAACGAAAACCTGCAAAAGGATGTAAAAAAATATGTTCAAAACTGGATAAAATCCGGTCTTATCGATTGGGATATTACCCGAGACATTTCCTGGGGTGTTCCAGTTCCTCTTGAGGAAGCTAAAGGGCAAGTATTCTATGGTTGGTTTGACAATCACTTGGCGTACATTTCAAGTGCCATTAAATTTCTCAATGACAAAGGTCTAGATGGTAAAGAATTTTGGAATTCTGCTGATATCTATCACTTTATTGGTAAAGACATTGTATATCATCACTTTCTGTTTTTACCTGCGATGCGTTTGGGAATTGATGAGGAGTACAAACTACCTGACTATATTCCAACAAGAGGACACCTCACACTTCAATCAAAGAAGATTTCAAAGAGCAGGAATTGGTATATTGGGCTAAGAGAATTTTTGCAATACTATCCAGCTGACTATCTGCGATATTACCTGGTTGCAATTAACCCATATTCTCAAGATGACCTGAATTTTGATTGGAATGAATTTACTACAAGAATAAATTCAGAGCTGATTGGTAATTTGGGAAACTTTGTAAATCGAGCTTTGGCATTCACAAAAAAAGCATTTGAGGGAATTATTCCTGAACCTGAAGAATTTGATGACAAAGACTCTGAAGCTGAAAATAAATCTATTTTTGATATTCTCTACAAGTCTAAAGAGAACATTGAAGAAATGTGCGGTGGAGCTTTAGATTGGCAAAGTCTTGAAGGGAAACGCGCTTGTCGAATCAAGAAAACACCAAATTGATGATTTTGACAATGAAATCCTTGAGAATTTTATTGAGGGCATGGCCCATGTGGATATTGCCGTTGGCATAAGGCGGACCGTCATGAAAGACATATTTAGGTTTGCCCGCAAACTTTTTTCTAATCTCCCCATAAAGATCCATGGTTTCCCATTTTTCCAACATTTCCGGCTCCCTCTTTTAAAGGTTGGCCTTCATGGGGAAACCCGTCTGGGGCAAATTAAGGGTCGCTTTGTAATCCATGTGGGGGAGGTATCGGTTGGCTTGGTTTGGTTAGAAGGGCATTCTAACGGGCCACTGGAGACCGGTCAAACAAAGGCTGGGCCTCAATGAACCTGCTTTGGGGGTTTTATTCTGGAAATCTTGTGGGAGAATCGAAAGCCCTAGACCGGCAAGCACAGGATCAGCACAGAGCCATCATACGGTCCAGCGCGACCCTTGCAGGGGCTTTGTCATCATCGGGGACGGAAATGTGATTGACCACATGGCCTTGAACAAGATTTTCCATGCTCCAGCATAGATGAACCGCGTCAATGCGAAACATCGTCGCGCACCGGCAGACCATGGGAGAAAGGAAGAAAACCTGCTTGTCAGTTTGCTCATTTTTCAGGCGATTGACCAAATGCAACTCGGTGCCGATCGCCCATTTGGTTCCCGGCGCTGCCTCTTGCACGGTCTTGACGATCTTGCCCGTTGACCCGGAAACGTCAGCCAAATCGTTCACTTCTTGCGTGCACTCGGGGTGGACGAGGATGTTGATGCCTGGGTGCTCTTTGCGCGCCTTCTCGACCTGATCGATCGTAAACCTCTTGTGAACCGAGCAGTGCCCCTTCCAGAGAATGAAACGCGCGGCGCGAACCTGTTCCGGCGTCAGGCCGCCCTCCGGTTGCTGCGGGTCGTAGACCACCATGCTCTCGAGCGGCCAGCCCAGCGCGAACGCCGTGTTGCGCCCCAGGTGTTGATCCGGGAAGAACATGACTTTGTGGCCGTTGAATCCCGGCGTGCCACTGCTCTGCGCGCCGTGCAGCGCCACGATCTACTGGGCTTGGCCGAAGCCTACCTGAGCGGGCAGATCGACATCGAAGGCGACTTGCTGGAGGTCATGAAGCTCACCGACGTGATCGCTCCCGGCCCGAGCGCGGCAGAACGGCTCCGGCTCGCGCTGCGATTGCTGTTTCAGAACCGGCGCAGGCTGAATCGCGACTCGATCCGCTTTCATTACGACCGTCCAGCTGGCTTCTTTCTGCCCTGGTTCGAGCGTTGGCGTTCCTATTCGCACGGCTTCTATGCCACGCCGGAAGACTCGGCGGAAGCGGCCCAGGCCCGCAAGCTCCAGTACGCGATCGATGCGCTCGCACTCAAGCCGGGCTCGCGCGTCTTCGACATGGGCTGCGGCTGGGGGTCGTTCCTGGAGTATGCGGGGCTCCGCGGCATCCACGTGCACGGGATCACCCTCTCGAGCGAGCAGCAGCGCTTCGTCAGTGACCTGATTCGGGAGAAGCAGCTGCCCTGCAGC
>JADFOW010000001.1:59772-82477 GCA_022562615.1 Nitrososphaerota archaeon | reverse complement strand
AAAATTGAAATCTACATAATACTTTCATACATCATTAATCTACTATAATCAACAATGGATGCTGTAAAATGTTGTAATCCTACGCCTAGTGTCACAGGCAAGTTTTTATATCATATTCAACACAACAATATTGATGTGTTACAATGATTGCTGCATTCAACGAACAAGGAAATTTACCCCCCGGAATACACCAAGCAACTTGGGACGAATTTTCCAAACGGTTTGGATTCAATCATTATCGAAAGAAAATTTTAGGTGGGATGAAAAGCGCATTGGATAATCTTAAAGCATCTGGTTGCAAAAAAGTGTATTTGGATGGAAGTTTTACAACTGATAAAAATAGACCAGGTGATTTTGATGGATGTTGGGAAGTCGATGGTATTGATTTAGAACAACTAGATTCTGTTCTTCAAGATTTTAGTAATGGCCGTAAAGCACAAAAAGGAAAATATTATGGAGAACTTTTTCCTTCTACCGCACCAAATCCATCTGGAACTATGCTAGATTTTTTTCAACAAGATAAAGAAACGGGTGACATCAAAGGTATTATTTCGTTTGATTTGGAGGAATTTTCATGATAAAAAATGAGAGACAATATAAAATTACCAACTCCCATTTAGAAAAGTTCAAAGAATCATTTTCTGATTTAGAAAAAATAACCATTGTTATTTACGAATTTGTGGATACTATTCATCATTCTAGAGAAGAAAACTCTTACTTTCCATGTGTGGCAAGCTATGACACTTTGAAAGAAGAAATTCGAAAATTTATGATCGAACATGAATTTGGAAGAAACATTGCAAGGGAAATTACAAAACATTTGAAAAGATGGAAAAAAGGCGAAGATGCAAGAGAACCTGTATCGAGATTTTTAAGAACCTATTCAATATACCTTTTTGATCATCTGAATAAAGAAAACAAATTTTTTGATAAAGCAGAAGCCGAAGTTCTATCAAAAGAAGAAGAAACTGAGATGTACGAACAATACAAATCAATTACTGCTATTACAAAAAAGAAAGAAGATATGATAAAAGAAATTGATCATCTAGAAAGTCAACCTTGGTTTCAAATTTAACGCAAGCTCTTTATGTTCAATTTTAACAATCTCAACATATGAAACCATTTGTTCTTTGGATGACTGGTCTTCCTTGTTCAGGGAAGACTACAATTGTTAAAGATTTACAAAAAGACATTCCTAATTTGGCAATGCTTGATGGTGATGAGCTAAGAGAATGGTTTTCGCCTAAAGACTTTTCAAAAGAAGGAAGAGATGAGCACAACAAAAAGGTGGCTTATTTAGCTAAACTATTGCTAAAGCATGGTGTTCCAAGTGTAGTTTCTTTAGTTTCTCCATATTTTGTGAATAGAGAAAAAGCAAGAGAAATTATTGGTGCAGGCGACCAATTTGCAGAATGCTATGTGAAATGTTCACTAGCTAAATGTGAAGAGAGAGATGTCAAAGGTATGTATGCCAAGGCAAGAAGGGGTGAGATTAAGGGATTTACGGGAATTGATGATCCTTATGAAGCACCAGAAAAAGCAGACCTTATAGTTGATACAGAAATTGAACCTCTTACAGATAGTTCAAACAAAGTTAGGGAATTCCTTAGGGGAAGGAACTTAATTTAATTTTTTAAATTCTTCCACTATTTTATTATGAATAAGACCATTGGTTACTAAAATTCCATTTTGATGATTTACAATTTTATTGTTGTAAGTTAGGTCATTTCCCAACATATCTGTCATTTTTCCACCAGCCTCAGAGATTAAGCAGTAAGAAGCAGCAGAATCCCACTCTTTCATTTTATTTGTTGTTGTGATATATACTTCAGCCTCACCGGAACTAATTTTTCCAACTTTTAACGAACTTCCAATACTTGTAAAATTTTTAATTTTTAATTTTTCTATAAACATTTTTTCTTTATGTGAAAAATGATGTCTTGAACCTACTACTCTGCATTTTGATAGTTCTGAAACTTGAGTCACGGAAATTTTTCTCCATTCATTTTCTGAATATCTAAATGCTCCTGTTCCTTTTTGGGCAGCAAAGATAGTTTTTTCAGTTGGCCAACCAATTACTCCCAAAATAGGTTCCTTATTTTTAACCAAAGCAATCATCACCGTAAATTCTCCAGTTTTATCTATGAAATCAGAGGTTCCATCTAGCGGGTCTACGATCCAAATTACATCTTGTAATAATCTACTTTGATCATCCTTATCCTCTTCAGATAATATTTGATGGTCTGTGGTTGATAAAATTCTCTTGATTATTTCATTACTTTTTAAGTCTGCTTCTGTAATGGGAGAATCATCATGTTTAGTTGAAGTTTCATATTTTCCCCCGTAAATATCTAAAATTGCATTTCCTGCTTTAGTTACAGCTTGTAAGGCTATATCTAACTCTAGAAACCTATCTGTAATTGGAATATTTTTCAATGGTTATTACCTATGTTGTTAGCTCTGGCTTTAGAGTCCATGCTACTCCAAGCATGATAAATGGAATTGACATTATGCCAATAATTGCTAATATAGTATTGAGTGAGGATTCTGATACTAGAGGATTATTAATAATCCAAGGCAACGGTAAGGTGACAAGTACCCATATAACACCTAGGAAAATAATTAACTTTGCCTTTTTCTTTTTGTCCTTCATTATATTTTGTATATTTTGAGCAATATTAAACTCATGTGAATTTATTTAGTTGATTGGCCTCCATCTACAACAAGAATTGCTCCATTTTCACAAAAAGTTTTTGCTGTTTCAATTCCTATGTCTCTACTTCCATTAGTTATTACGGCAACTTTTCCATCTAACCTCAATATTTTTCTCCAGAAAATTTGTAATTTATACCTCTTCAAGAATTTCTGATAATGTCAACCGATACGCTCCCCTTTACATTACCATTAGGATCAATCTGAATGAATATTTCTTTTTGATTTGGAATATGAATAGATTTTTCTCCTTCATAATCCCAAGTATAATATTTAGAAATTCCTGTCTCATGTATTGTTCCATTCAATTTGAAATTCTCAGAAAACTCAAAACTATCCCCTTCTATTGATATTGTAAGATTTTGAGGACTATCACCATTGGGTACGAATCTGAAGCTATATTCTCCTTTTTCTAAAACGAATGTACTAGAATAAACACCATTTTCATATTGTCTAGGATCAGCTAGAGTGATATGAAAGATGGGTTCATTTTTTTTATCTGATTGATTAAGTTGAGAACTTGTAGCAAAAATCGCAATTATTACTATGATGGCAGGAATGATTAGAAATATTTTATTCATTTGGATAAAATATTCTTATTATTATAAAAATAAATCTCTAATCACGCCTATGGATCTTTTATCAATTTACCTTGAATCAATTCTTGTTAGTGAAATTTGGTGTACTGTGAATCAATCTTTACACCCAAAATTAAGTATTAACTTTGATACCCAAAATATTGACCCAACTCCAAGATAAATGGTCTAAACAACCACAGCCAGGAATTACTGAGAAAATTAATGATGTAATTAAACCACGAGGCCCCCTTAAACCTCGAATCCAAATCGCAATTAAAAAATTGAAATTACAAATTTCAAAATTAGATAATATGTTAATTAAATTAAAAGAACGTGATGTGAAACTTTTTCAAAGAATTGTGGAGGCAACACAACAACATGATACTCAAACAACTAAAGTCTTATCAAATGAATTAGCTGAAATCAGAAAAGTTACTAAGATTTTAAGTAGTGCAAGGATAGCCTTAGAACGAATAGAATTACGGTTAACCACTACAAGTGACATTGGAGATACTGTTCTAACTATAATGCCAACTATGGGGCTAATGAAAAACCTAAAGTCTTCACTAGGGAAAATAATGCCTGGTGCAGAACAGGAGATAAGTCAAATGGCAGACATGTTAGGTGGGTTTATGACTGAAAGTTTCTCAGGTGATGGTGCCTTTGGTATTGATGATTCAACAAATATAGAATCAGAGAAAATTCTGCAAGAAGCAGCGGCAGTTGCAGAAAACTCTACTGGCGATTTATTTCCATCTGTTCCAACATCTACCACATCAACTACAACAACATCAAAATTTCTTTAAAAATTAATTTTTCCGTATTAACTTTCTAGAGATTCCTAGATTCTTTAATTTTCTTAACTCTATTTCCCTCATCATCTACAATCTTATCTATTCCGGATAACTTATCCTTTAAACTATTAATCAAAGATCCTACTTCATCAGCTTCGTTTTCTACCTCTTGTCTTTTGCGAGTTAACTCCTTTATTCCTTGATTTTCTTCGTCAATGTAAGCACTAACCTTTTCTAATTTTTCTTGTAAATTTTTAATATCGATTGATTCTTGCTCAATATCTTTTTCTAAACCAGTTCTCTTATCTTTCAAATTTTTTATCATTAAACCAACATAATCAATTGCCTCATCTAATTTTGCACGTTTATCCATTAGATCTCCAATTCCTATTTCGCTCGATTTTTCTGAAAACGAAGATTCTATCTTGGATTCTTCCTCCTTTGATTCTGCCTTGGTCTCCTCCTCAGGTCTCTCTTCTACCATCTCCCCTCCCTCTTGCTTCTTGAAGCTATCAAACATTTTATAATTTATTTGTAAAATGAGAATAAAAAGTTGTTATGTATTCTCAAAACTGACCCAGTGAATGATTTTTTGTTCATAAAAAAGAAAAATTGGCAGTTATATTACCAAAACTAAATTTCTAATCTCTTGATTGCAATCAATAGAATTTATTGATTCTGAGATTAGATTTCCAAACTGCAGAAGCACACTATTTTGACTTGTTTCAGAATTCTGAGTTGAATTCATAAATACAACTGCAAATACGTTCTCCTTGTCTGATTCTACCATTTTACCAGAAAAAATGACTTTATAACCAAGATCCTCACTAGAGATATTTTTATCCACTCCTAAACTGGAATTACTAGGTTTTCCGCTCAATTGACGATCCAACCCTTCTTTGGTTAAATTCATAGATTCATTTATTGAAATTTTCCAATATTTTTCCTCAACTTTAGAGACTTTTCCATCAAAAAGAACTATTCCTGAATGATATGCTTTGGGATTAACATATGACCATCCAGATGTTCCCTCCAAAGAAAGAATTCTACTCATATCCTCTTTTGTAGTATCTTTTGGTAGAGCGAACTGTTTTACCTCCAACTTTCCATTTATCACTTTTTCAGTAAGAATCACTCCAAGTCTCTCTTTTTGAGATTTATTTGTTAATTTAGGGTTCTGAGTCTCCTTTAGTTCATGATTCTCTTCACTTTCTGCCTCAGAGTAGGTAACGCCTAATTGAGATGTTGATAACATTAGCAAAATTGCTATCACTCCGAATTTTTTATTGTTGAATTTTTCCATTGCAGGATGATATCTTAAATGATAGTTTAGGAATGGTAATGAAACGTCCTGTTCTTTATATACAAAAAATCTTAAAGACGCGATAAAAAAGGACTAAAATCCAAAAATTTTCAAAAATTCTTTTTTTTATTTTTTTCCGAAATTAGCAATTTTTATTCTAAAATTTTGGGTACAAAAAATATTGTAAATTGTCTTACCGCAACAAAAACTAACAAAATTAGCAAGTTTTGGAGATGACATTGGTGTTCCGCTTTGTGTTCCGCTATGAGGTTTCAAAATGTTCCTCATAAACAAACAAATTCTATACTATAGCATGTCAAAACAACAATACAGATCCGAAATGGGCATAATGGGTGATATCCTAGACGTTACCGCAAATGGTGGACGTGATGGAATCATTATATCTGCAATATCTCGCAAAGCCAACCTATCTCACTACGCAGTACTAGACAAGTGTGAGAAATTGGTAGAAGCGGGATTAGTAAATTCAGTCAAAAACGATAGAAATAGAGTCTTTTTGATAACCGAAAAAGGACTTCAATTTTTTCAGGAATTCAAGAGATTCCAAGGACTCGTTGAAAGCATGAATTTAAGGTATTAACCATTGAATCCCGAAATCGTACCATTTCATACGAAAGAATCTCTTGTAGAAGATGGAATGCTTTTTGTAAGGACTGAAAGTATCCTCAATACAATGATTAGGACTCCACTGATACTGGCTGGCTTAATCGTTGCAGCAATTGGAATGCCAATTCAGACCTCATTCAGCTCTACTAGAACCCTAGAACTAACAATGTATTCGGATGGTTCTACACACGTATTTACTCAAATAGATGTAGATGCCCTATTACCTGATTTTGAGCTCGATTTGTTCGGCCCATCAGTTGATAATTTTGTCGCAGTAGGAGAAGATGGATTTCTGTTATCCGGTGAGATAATGGGAAATAAAACTACTATCGATACTTTTGGTTCATCTAGCATTACTGTTGATTATGATATTCATGACTTGATTTCAAAAGAAGGGAGAGTTTGGACTTTCTCATTTGATGCCCCATATGATTTTAGTCTACTATTGCCGGCCAGCTCGATAATTGTTGGAATGAGTACCATTCCCAAGAATATGGAAATATTAGAAGAACAAACTAAATTAGAATTATCTTCTGGCGTAACTGAGATAAATTACATACTTGGCACACCACAAAACCCTATTGATCCCCCTACAACCAATTTAACTAGTACAGAAGATTATACCATCCACATTATTTTAGGTGGAATAATTGTAGCTGGATTAGCAGGAGCATCTATAATCATAAAGAGAAATAAATCAAAATCAACTCAAACTGAAATTATTTCCGAAAAACCAACTGAAGAAAAATTTGCTGATCCACATGCCATCTTTGATTTCAGACCTGATATGCGCGAGGATGATAAAAAAATTATCCAGTTTATTTCTGAAAATGGCGGTCGTGTTTTTGAAAGTGAGTTAAGAAAAAAATTTCTTCAACCCCGAACAACCATGTGGAGAGCTGTAAAACGATTAGAAAGATTGGGGGTAATTGAAATCGATAAAAAAGATTTGCAAAACCGGGTGACCTTAAAGAAAAATTTGGAGGAAGAAGAATGAAAACTATCGCAATTATTGGAATCTTGATTTTAACCGTTAGTTTGGTTTTTGGAGGCATGACAAGTACCGTCTTGGCTCAAGAGGATCCTTCGATTTTAACTAAAATAGCTAAACGTGCACAAGCCCAAATTCAAACCCAAATATCAAACGATTCGCCTAAAGAAATACAGAAATTATTTGAAGATGGTAAAAAAGAAGTTGAGGCTATAGAAGAATCTCTCTTAATAAATGACTTAACCTCAGCTAAAGAGCATTTTCTCTCATCAATGAGGATATTCACTGAAATTTCACGCCAGTCAGCTACCACTCAATTCTCTCACACTGAAACCAATACAACTCAAATCACGCAACTTAATTCTTCAAATGATCTACTTAGAATGTATAGTTACGTTAACAATCTAAAAGCAATTGCGAAGAATCATAATTCAACAATTGACTTTACTCAATTAAATGGATTATTTGAAATTGCAAGAAATCAAATCAATAGCAATCAATTCAATGAAGCATCACAAACAATTCATGAAATTAAAAAGAGTATAATACAGATTAACTCAGAACTTCATCAACAGGCATCACACCAAGAATCAAATCGTGCTCAGGCATTTGCCCAAAAATATCTAAAGCAACTTGATCGATTAATTGAACTAGCACAAGATGCCGGAAAATCTGAAGAAATTATTCAAAAGCTTGAAGTTGCTAGAGAAAGTCTTACCTTAGCAACATCTCCTGGTGACATAATTAAGCAAGTAAGAAATATCCTATTACTTCAACAGCAATTTGAATTATCAGAAAGTAAACTTCTAGAATTAAGAATTACGCAAATTGAAAAAACAATACGTGGACTATCTAACTCTGATCAAATAAATCCAAACCCCATAAAAGAAATTAATGAAACACTTCAAACCCTTAAAGATCACTTGTCTAAAAGTGAATTTGATCAGGCAAATGAGTTACTTGGATCACTAACAACCCTTCTTGAAAAAATTCAAATTTAGTGACTAATTAACATAAACTTCATATATATTTTCTAAACAGCATTGAACATGGCTTCTAAAGCAATTACTTTTGGTGTAGGAGTTCCAATGATAGTAGTTGGCGCTTTAATGGCATGGTTATGGGCTCCATTAGAAGTAGATATGCAAAGTACAGTAGAATTTGTGGGAAGTCTAATAGGAATTTTAGGTGTAGTGTTTTTCGTTTCTGGATTTTTCTATACAAAAGAACCAGTAATGCATTAACTAAACCTATTGAATAAATAATGAAAAAAAATACAATTATTACTTGAAAGTTAGGTTATTTGAGATATTTACTTCAGTTGAAGGAGAAGGAATTCTTTATGGTACCAAAACTCTTTTTGTAAGATTAGCAGGTTGTCCCTTTACTTGTTTTTATTGTGATACTAAGGAATCCTTACCACTTGATTCTGGAAAAGAATACAACATTCAAGAAGCATGTCAACTAATTGATTCCAATCTTAAAAATCAAACATACAAGGTAAATTTTACAGGTGGAGATCCATTAGTCCAGCATGAAGCCGTAGCAGAACTAGCAAAACATGTTCAAGGTAAAAAAATCCCAACTTATCTTGAATCATCTTGCTTTGATTTGGATAGATTTAATCATGTTTTGCCATTTATGGACATTGTTAAAATCGAATTTAAAACCAAAGATTCTGAATTTGTTGATTCCAAACATTATGAAAAATTAATTACAAACGCAATGAATTGTCTTAAATCTTCTGTATCGGCAAAAAAAATAACTTACATCAAAATTGTTGTAAGCTCTAAGACAGAATTAAACGAATTTTCTAATCTAGTAACAAGTATTTTCAATTCTATTTCAAAGGATCAAATTGATGGGTTTGTAATACAACCAACTTATGGAATAGCAGAACCATCTTTAGACTTGCTTCTAAATCTATATGATGTAGTATTTCCATATTTCACTGATGTTAAGGTTGTACCTCAATTACATAAGTTCATAGGTGCTCCATAAAATTACCGTTACTCTAAAAACTAGATTAGGTTCAAATACTAGAAAAAATTATTTTAGAATATCAAATGGATGAAGAACGCGTAAAAAAACTGATCAGAGAGTTGATCATAGAATTAGGAGAAGATCCCACTCGTGAAGGACTCAAGGATACCCCAGAAAGGATTGGACAGATGTACAAAGAAATCTTTGGGGGATACAAGTCTGACTCTGAGTTATCAGTGCAGTTTTCTGAGGATTCTGATACAGTTGTTGCGCGTGATATTCAGTTTTATTCAATGTGTGAACACCATATGTTACCATTTTTTGGGAAGATCCATATCGCGTATTCCCCAAATGGAAGGGTTTTTGGAATATCAAAACTGGTCAGACTAGTAGAAAAATATTCTAAGAGATTGCAAATTCAAGAAAGACTAACAAAGAATATAGCTGATGAATTATTTGCTCAAGGCGTAAGAGGAGTGATAGTAGTAGCTGATGCTGAGCATCTTTGTATGCGAATGAGGGGGGTTAGAAATGATGCTACTTTGACTACATGTGCTTATCGAGGAATATATGAAAATAAAGAAGAAAAAGAAAGTATTATGGCTATGATAAGAAAACGTTCCTCTAATACCTCATTTTAGGATCTGAAAAATTAAATATTCAATATTTTACAGAAGTTCATGGTTGCTCATGATAATATCCATATTCCAAGTGAATCATTTCCAAACTGGGTTTGGTATACCATTGAAGCAGTACTCGTAATTGTAATTTCCTTTGTAATTTCTTTCAAGATTGCTGGATCCTTTGAAGTTACACCTGAAGTAGGTAATTGGATTTTAACAGGATCCTTCGGTGCATGTTTTGCGGTATGGTATATTATTATTCGAGGTTTTATTCTCAAAAAGAAAATCCTCAGAAACAAGTACTAACCTTACTTTAAATATTTTGTTTTATCTTTAATTCCAGATTTTTCAAAACCAATTTTTCTATTATTACATGACTCACAAAAACCACAATGAAATCTTCCACTAGAATAACAACTCCAAGTTTTGAAAATAGATTCCCCAATAGCTTTGTAGCCTACTTTTATCAAGTCACTTTTAGATAGACCATCTTTGTAGGGAGACCAAATTTTGATATTTTTTCGTAGACCTGTCTTTATGCCGTCAATTTCTCCTTGATTAAAGGCAGATCCTAATTTTTTTGAAAAAATTGGTCTACAATCAGGATAGTTCTTATCGCCAGTATGGGCTCCATAAGCTACTAAAGATGCATTTAGAGTAAAAGCCCAAGCAGACGCAATCGAGAGAAAAACTGCATTTCTAATAGGGACAACAATAGAGTAATCAAATTTACTTGGAATCTTTCTTTTTGAACTAGTTAATACATTTGAATCTCCGTACAACTGTTTCATGAAACTAATATCTACAATTTTGTGTTTTTTTAGACCCAATTTTTTTACAAAGGATTTTGCTACAATAATTTCTTTATTAGCCTTTTGACCATAGGAAAATGAAATTCCATATAGCTCATATTTTGGTTTTAAATAACATGCAACACAAACTGAATCTATTCCACCACTATATACTACAACCGCCTTTTTCATAGATTTACCTCCAAATTATTTTTTAATTGAAACACCAATACTTGGTTTACACATAATAGTCTGGCATTTTGTTTTAGCAGATTCGAATCCTTTAGTCATAGCAACACCGATTTTCTTTAGATCTGCAGAACTTTTTGAAAATGCAATAACTGAGGGACCAGCTCCACTAATTGTTACTCCTAAGGCACCAGCTTTTAGTGCATTTTCTTTAACCTTTGCAAATCCAGGTATCATATATTGCCTTGAAGGTTCTACTATCACATCTTTTATTGATCTTCCAATTAATTCAAGATCTTTATTCATAAATCCGACTACAATGGCTGTTGCATTTGATAAATTCGTAATACTATCTTTAAAACTAACTTTTTTTGGAATTACACTCCTTGATACTTTGGTTTTCTTTTTCGGAACTTTAAGTTTTGGAACTGCAATACACATCCTTAGATTAGTTGGTGGATCAATTTTGATTATTTCTAAAGGATTAGTTTTTACTATTACAAATCCACCTAAAACTGAAGCGGCAACATTATCATAATGAATTGAACCAGCACTAGCTTTTTCTCCCAATCCCGCAAATTCTACAAGTGAATTTCCATCTAACCTTAGCTGATACAATTTATCAAAGGCAACTGCAGCTGCTGCAGCTGAGGCAGCACTACTTCCCATCCCATAGCCTGGGGGGATGTTTTTTTTAATTTTAATTTCAATTCCATCTCTGGTTTTGAACTTTTTAATCATATTTTTTACAACTAATCCTGCTGTATTTTTATCTGGATTTGTTGGAATGTCATCTTTAGTTATTATTCTCACTCCTTTTGTCTTCTTTTTTGTTAAAGTAATTTCATCATAAAATGCATTTACTGCTAATCCAAACACATCAAATCCTGGACCTAGATTTGCTGTGGAAGAGGGTGCTACAACAGTAATTCTTGAAACCATCTAATCTTCTACCTCTTCTCCCAAATTAAGAATTCTGCTTAAGGCTCCTTCTAAATTCACCATTCCATAACCTGTTACGTTTGATATTGGAATTAATCCTTGAGCAAAACCACTAAAATTTAATCCTCGTAAAATATTAGTAGTTAAAGCATAGGTTTCACCATCTGCTTCTTTTGCTATTGCATTTTCTAATGATCTAAGGCTACTTGACCATTGAATAATGTCCTTTAGTTTTGTGGTGATAATGTCTGTTTTAGTGATTACATTTATTGTAGGTAGATTGAGACGTAATTTTATTGAGGTAGCAAGAAGTGCAATGGAAACAAAATTGATGGGTGTGGTAATTAGTGAACCATCAAACAGAAAAATACTCATTTTTTCTTCAGCAGTTAGATTTTCTACAATAAATTTACCGCTAGACCTGTAAGCAAATAGTTCTATTTGACCTGGTGTGTCCACTAACAAATAATCAGGATTTACTCTTTCAACCTCATTCCTTATTTCATCAATTTTAGAAGCGATTAGATCACTTGTCATAATTAGAGCCCCATTTGGCCCTAAATCATACTTCTTCATTATTGAAACAATATCTACATAATCTCTAACATCAATATCACAGGTATACGGAATATTCTCAACGCCTGGATCCAAGTTCAAAACAGCAGCAAATGCACTATTTTGTGTATAATAATCATATATTTTTGAAGTGAGCAGAGATTTACCAGATCCTGCAGTCCCAGTCACAAAAATCGTTTTCAATACTTTTTAATTTTCTCTGTTGGCTTATATTTCAAACTAGATGTAGGCATGAAGAAATTTCAGTCATAAAATTATGTCAACTTTCATATTTGAATTCATAAAAAAATTTTCAAATGAATTGGAGAATTATTGTTATTCCAGCTACACTTATTCCAATTTTTATAATTGCATTTCAATTTGACATAAACATTGAAGATATCTTGGCTATTGGAATTTTGCCATTTTTGGGTGCAATTGCTGTAATGATGATAAAACTTGGCTTGCAGGGAATAAAATTTGTATATATTACAAGAAATTATTTGGGAAAGTTTGATTCTTTTTGGAATCTAATTGGTGTAAGAATTGGAAGCGAGTTTATCAAATTTACAACTCCGATGTTTATAGGAGCTGAATTTGTCGTCATATATTATTTGAAAAAAAAGGGAGTTCCTACTGCAAAAGCAACTTGGATTGCAATAATGGATATAGTTACTGAAGTTCTTGCTGCAGGACTATTGTCAATTATTGCAGGAATATTTGCAATTCTGAATGGTGCATATGTAGTTGGTGCTTTAATCGTCATAATTAGTTTAATTGTAACTTTGCTATGGATAATCCTATTCTTCTTGTCATCTACAAGAGTTATTCTGATGCCCAAAATCTGCTCTTATTTGGTTAAACAAATTGGAAAAGAAAGAGGCGAAAAATATGTTTTACAAGCAAATGCTTGGATGGAAGAAATATGTATGATGAGCAGAAAAAATCTAAAGACTGCTAAATCAAGAAAAGTATTCATAGTTTCATTTCTAGTATCAATTGTTTCTTGGTCATTTTATGGAATATCATTTATGATAATTGCTATGGGAACAGAATTTGTGATTAATGCATTTGATTCTATTATGGCAGTAATGGGTGCAAATGCACTTGCAAATCTGCCTATTACAATAGGTGGTTCAGGATTAGCAGAATTTGGAATTGTTGCATATTTGCATAATCTGAACCCATTCAATTTAGAAATCCCTGAAGGAAGTTTAGCATGGGATGCAGTAATTGGCTGGAGAATTGCTACTTATTATGTGCCTATAGGGATAACCTGGCTCTTGTTAGTTAAACTGGCTTTAAGT
Source organism: Nitrososphaerota archaeon (assembly GCA_022562615.1). Classification (GTDB taxonomy): domain Archaea; phylum Thermoproteota; class Nitrososphaeria; order Nitrososphaerales; family Nitrosopumilaceae; genus Nitrosomaritimum. The sequence continues at coordinate 69,082 of JADFOW010000001.1, read as the reverse complement.
AGAATTCCTAAGAAAACTTCTGATAGCACTGATGATAAAATAAAATAATTCATCTCTAGTCTGTTTCTATACAAAAAATACCGAATAGAAACCACTTTATCTTTTAAGGGGTTTTTTGAATTATGAATTTTAAAGAAAAGATTGTATTAATTACAGGAACATCATCAGGAATTGGACATGCATCAGCTATTCAATTTGCAAAGAAGGGAGCCAGTATAATTTTAGTAGCTAGAAGGAAAAAAAAATTAGAAGAGGTAGTTGAGGATCTAAAAAAATTCAATGTTTCTACCCTTGTTTGTGAGTGCGATGTTTCTAATAAATCCCAAGTCCAAAAAATGTCTGAAATTGTTTTAGAAAAATACGATTCTATTGATGTTCTTGTAAATAATGCAGGATTTGCAATTTATGGTTCTGTTTCAAATTTGACTACAGAAGAAATCGAATCTCAGATGGCAACAAATTATTTTGGAATGGTTTACTGTATCAAAAATTTTCTTCCATCAATGATTAAAAAAAAATCTGGACATATTGTTAATGTTGCCTCTGTTGCAGCAAGTTTTGGATTACCCGGAATTGCACCCTACTGTGCATCAAAATTCGCCATGCTAGGTTTTTCAGAGGGTCTTAAACATGAGCTAAAAGAAACTGGAGTTGGAATAACAGTAGTAAGTCCAATAAGGGTTCGTACAAATTTCTTTGATCATCCATCATTTGAAAATATGCCAAAATATTCTCCAACCTCTCTTAGTGCCGAAACTGTTGCAAAGGCAATCTTAAAGGCAGCCAATTCACCAAGATTAGAAATTATAGTTCCTGCAGTAGTGAGGGGTGCAGTATGGATGAAAAATACTTTTCCATACCTGATAAATCCAATTTTGGGCTCAACTTTTAACAAACAATTAAACAATAAAAAACAAGATTAGATTACTCTTCAATTTCTGAGGATTCACCAGATCCTACATCTAGTAGTTCCAACAATTTTAATTCAAATTGATAGACTGTGGCCATTTCTATCTCTTTTTCTTTTTGTAGATATTCTGTAGCTTTTTTGCTTAAAGGTACTTTATGTTGGTCAAATGTAAATTCATAAACTACACCCCTTCTCCAAATTAGAAGGCTTAATTTTTTTTGGCAAATCCAGTGTAACAACATGTCTTCCATCCTCAACTGAATCATAGAACTGAGCATCTATTTTATTATCAGATCATAAATCTCTAAGATATATCCAGCTCTCTTTAGCTCTTCAGGTTTCTTAAATTTAGCATTTTGAATTTCATCAGAAACCCAATTGGGAATATCCTCTTTCTTTTTTGCCATAAATACCAGTTCTAGACTAGTTCTTTGTCTTTTTTGCTTTTTTGCCACCACTCTAGATAATCATCTTGTCTGTCTTCTCTTGTTCTTTCTCTTTGATTTAGTTTATAACGAATATCCGAAACTTGTTCTCTTGTGGCATAGAGTCCACATCGTTTACAAATGAAATGCTTTGTTGCAGGATCCATCTTCATTGGATATTCTATCTCATCAAATAACTTGAATAGATCATCCCTTTGTCTGTCCTCTTCGGCGGTTTCTTCTTCATATTTACCTTGAATTTTCTTTTTCTCTCTTGCAGTACATTCTGGACAGTTAGGCACTGTTGATCTGGCTTAATTTTTTCCATAAAAGCGTTCCCACCTTACCTTTTAATCGATAATCTAAAGGTCTGACACGCGGATTTTATCGTCATCCCTTTCGGTCAGTTCGCCCATCGAAATCCCGCGTGCCAGATACTAAAAATCTAAAAATTATCCTTTATCTCTTTTCTTCTAAAATCTTAGTCGCAATCTCTGCCGTATTCTCTGCTCCATTTGAAACAAAATTTTTGGAAAAATCCAATAAATTGCCCTCAAATTTCTCATAATTTTCTCTAATGGCTTTTATTCCCTTTAGCACATCTTGGGTTTTTTTAGCCAAAATACCCAGATTTTTCTTTTCTGCCCATTTGATATTATTTTCATGCTCATCATAAATTGGAATACCAATTATTGGTTTTGACTTTCCTCCAAGTATCTCTCCCATTACTGTGTGTGAACCATTTACAACAGCATATTTAGTTAAATTCAACACACTGTCTTTTTCTTGTTCAGAAAGATAACCAACATCAATTTGTATCCAGTCTACCTTTTTTTCAAGGGCCTCAGATATACTGAATCTTTTTCCATCCTTTCCTAAAACAGAATTAATAGAAATATCGTTTTTTGCATGAGAAATAATTCTTTTTTCATTTTTCATTTCATCCTGATGAAAAACTTGTTCATATCTTTCTCCAGTTCCTTCATTAGTTGACTTGTTTCCAGTCCTCACCCAATATCCAAAATCTGAATCTTGAATAATTTTTTCAAGGTCAGAGGGAGGATTTTTATGAATATTTTTATTATTTAAGAAATGACCTACATAAGAAACTTTTTGTTCTACTTCTTTTGAGAAATTTAAATTTAGTTCACATAGAGTATAAGGTGGAGGAGAGTCAGCTACAATAATTTTACTAGCTTTAGCAATTTGTTTTGCAATAAAATAAAGTGAAGGATAAAAATAAGATCTTGATTTATACAATTTTGGTCTAAACTGATTTGTAATGAAAAGACTAGGTATGTTACGATTTTTTGCTAAAATGTTTGAACCCATATCTCCATCATTGATTACCAAATCAAATTTTTCTTTATTGTACAGCTTTCTTTCTTCTCTCAAATAGTAGACAATTTGATTTACAATAGAAGGATTCTTCGCAATTGGTAATAAAAAATTCAACAGGGATAAAAAAACACTTGGACCAAATTTTCCATCAATAGGAGTTGGCATCAAAATATTGTGAATTTTATCTCTCTGATTAGGAAATTTTTCTAATATTTTTTGGTAAACTTGGCCTTTGCTTGAAAAATGGGTCTCAAATTCTTCTTTCATAGAGTCAGAAAATGCCTCATGAAATCTCATCATGCGAGTAAAGTGCCCACTCCCCCACGGGTAAATAAATTCCCCTATTTTGTACATGTAAGGAAATCCATCAAGGGTGTTTAAATTCTCAATGATTTTCTTCCAAAGAATCTAAAATATCGTGCACATTATTTGGCCCAATTATTACACCAACTGTTTCCTTGGTATTTAGAGCAGATTTTAGGTCCTTTGCTGAAATTTTGGGTATTTTATCTGAATTCATTGTGATAATTTTATTTATTTTTGGAATCTGTTTTTCTAACCCAATTTCTTTTGCTTCATCAAACAGTGCAGTACCAACTCCATTAAGACACATAATTGGCAATTTATTATGGTGAAATATTTTTTTTATATAATATTCTATAAAATTTTGAGAAAAAATTAGGGGAGAAAATGCCAAGGAGATATAACTTAAGTTATTGGATTTAGCTTCATGAAGCATAACTTCAATTACTGAATTTATGAAAGTTAGATAATTTTTTGTTCCAGTAGAATTTATTTTAATTTGAAAAAAATCCAATCTAATTTTTTCTTTTACCAATCTAGGGATTATCTGATTAATTGTTTTAATCAAATTCATTAATTCTGATTTTTTTCTATAACAAATTATTATTTTTGAATCATAACCTTGTTTTATTGTTTCAAAACATGAAACTGCTGATAATTCATCATAAACACTACAAATAGTATTTTGTTTTGGTGAATTGTACGGTATTCCACCTTGTCCTTTATCCATAAAAATGCAGATGTATGCATTATTTTTTGTTAAATAAGTATAAAGTAACTTGTTATAATTTTCCTCCGTACCAGGCCAAGCGCCTAAATTAGATTTTTTTTCTATTATAGAGGACGTTGCCGCAATTTCAACATCTTTAGTAAAAAATCCCTTTGATGTCCCTTCCACTTTTACTAAAAATTTTTCACCTTTTAGGAGTAAATTACCACCTATTGAAGTAATTTCTGAAACAATTGTTTTAAAATCATTTTTTACTTGTCTTGCAATTGCTACTTTTTCTATCCCAAAAAGTAAATTAATAGCTGAAGAAGAAAAGACAGGATCACCTGAATTGACTAAAATTACATCGCAATCTCGTTTTATTGATTTGAATTCTTGATTTCGAATTTTTAGAATTTTTTTAATATTTGAAATTAATTGGGGAATTTTATTTTTAGAAAATACTGTGGGAAAAACTACTACATAAGAAACTTCTTTCATCTTTTTTATTTTAAAAATTACTTGTTTATAATTTACGATAAAACCAGCTGGTAATCAATATAAAACAACTAACGATGAATCTTAGTATGGTTAAATTTACCAAACATGAACTTGATGAAATTAATCCTACTTTAAAAACAGCTGAGGATGCAATAAAATGGGCTTCTGATAACTTACACCCAAAAGTTGCAAAAGCTTCAAGCTTTGGATTAGAAGATTCTCTTTTGGTTGACATGATGACAAAAATTAATCCTAAATTTCGATTTTTCACCTTAGATACGGGAAGATTGCCACAAGAAACTTACGATATTATGGATATACTCTCTAAAAAATATAATTTAATTTTTGAAGTAATGTTTCCAGAGGCAGAAGAAGTTAAAGAAATGGTTCAAACAAAAGGAATTAACCTCTTTTATGATAGTATTGAAAATAGACGACTTTGTTGTGGAATTAGAAAAGTAAAGCCTCTCCGAAAAATGCTTTCAACTTTGGATGGATGGATAACTGGCATTAGAAGAGATCAAACTTCTACTCGAGAAAATGCAAAAATGCTTGAAATTGATGAAAAATATGATGGAATCATCAAGGTAAATCCCTTACTGGATTGGAGTTGGGACCAAGTCTGGAACTATATTAAAGAGAATAATGTCCCCTATCATTCTCTTATTGACAAGGGATATCCTAGTATTGGATGCGACCCTTGTACTAGAGCTATCACGAATGGTGAAGATTTAAGAGCAGGTCGCTGGTGGTGGGAAAACGACGACACAAAAGAATGTGGATTGCATATGCCTGAGGAAGCATAATTATGAGTAGTGAAGGAATCAAACCACACGGTGGAATTCTAGTAAATAGAATAAATAAAATTAATACATCTGGATTGTTTTCAATATCAATCTCAGAAGACCTTTCAAACGATGTTGAAAATATAGCAGATGGAATTTTTAGTCCCCTAGAGGGGTTTTTAGGAAAGCAAGATTTTGAAAATGTTGTATCAAAAGGAAGACTATCAAACGGCTTAGCTTGGACAATTCCTATCGTTTTAGATGTAGATGAATCAACAGCTGCAAAAATGAAAGAAAAAGGCGATGTTTTATTACAAAATCATCAGGGATTAGGTATAGCAGTACTACATGTCGAAGAAGCTTTTTCTTTTGATAGAGAAAAAACTGTTCAGGGAATATATGGAACAACTGACGCTTCACACCCTGGTGTGGCAAAAACTATGGCCATGAAAGATTTTCTTGTTGGTGGTAAGATCGATTACATTCAAAGACCTGAAGAAACCAAAATTAGAAAAAATAGATTAACTCCTTTACAAACTCGAGAGGCATTTACTAAAGCTGGATGGAAGACGATTTGTGCCTTTCAAACACGAAATCCTCCACATGTAGCCCATGAAATGCTTCAAAAAACTTCAATTACAACCAGGGATGGAGTTTTTGTAAACCCAATAATAGGAAAGAAAAAATCAGGAGACTTTGTCGATGAGGTAATTATAAAATGCTATGAAACTATGATTCAACATTATTATCCTGAAAACAAATGTAAACTTGGAACTTTACATACTGAAATGAAATATGCAGGTCCAAAGGAGGCAATTCATCACGCTATAATGAGACAAAACTATGGATGTACACATATTATTATAGGACGAGATCATGCGGGAGTGGGAAAATTTTATGATCCTTTTGCAGCCCAAAAAATATTTGATGATTATCCAGAATTAGAAATAATACCCATATTTTTCCCGGCATTTTTCTATTGTAAGAAATGTCTAACATACACAAATCCAAATGCATGTCCACATGATGACGATACCAAAGAGCAAATTAGTGGAACAAAACTAAGGGAACTGATTAAAAATGGTCAAGCACCCTCCAAATTCATCTTAAGACCTGAAGTAGCCAAGATAATTTTGGATCATCCGCATCCATTTGTTGACTAGATATTTATTCACTCAAAATTGATTTAGCTCATGAGGTATCTAATAGTTTTAATTTTTCTCTCTGGATTTTTTATTATGCCTGCATTTGCGCAGGAATTAAAGAATCCTTCTGTTGTTATAGAAATAATAGAAATTCCATTTTATGACTTTAACAAAGTTTCTCGAGATGCAACAATTGTTGATTTAGAAAATGATCATGCAATAAGCTGGCAAATGACTGTTGATAACAATCTTGTATATACAAATGCTAACGGGAATGGTGTTATCAAAATCTACGATAAAAACTCTGACAAATTTATAGAAATAGGAATGGGTTCTCCACCTAATAAAAAATTCTGGGTTGCAGTAAACACTATCAAAGAAGGATATGTAGTTGTACAAAGTAACCTTGAAAGAGGGTGGTATCCTGAAACAAAACTCATAATAACATATACTGAAAGAGCAGGATTAACTGTAAACAATGGAGCCAGAATATCGGTTTCCAATCTAAATATTGGATCATTTGTAATTGACTCTTATTCCGTTCATGGGCTTGAGGGCTCTACTGATCCACCTGCAGTAAATTCTGGAAGTATGATGGTTGAATTTCTTTCAGGAGACCCCGCGCAAAATATATGGGCATTTTTCCCATTTTACCTTACTGCAGGCCTCGGAATTCTTATCGGAGCTCTCTATTTGACTAAGAAGCGGTCTTAGATTTGTAAAACTTACAATTTTTTTTAATCTTACAAACATTACACATTGGGGAAATGGGTTTACAGATGTTCTGACCATACATTACAAACGTATCATTTATTTCAAGCCAAAATTTTTTAGGAATTTTCTTCATTAATTCCAATTCAGTTTCTTCTGGAGTTTTTGTTTTAACCAATCCTAATCTATTTGAGATTCTGTGAACATGGATATCTACTGGTATTGCTGGTTTATCATAGGCATAAACCAAAACACAATTTGCAGTTTTTCTACCAACACCCGGAAGTTTTAGTAATTTTTCAAGATTATCTGGTACTTTGCCTTTATATTTAGAATCAATAATCTTTGAAACCTCGATAATTCTTTTAGCTTTGATATGGTAAAATCCAATTGACTTGATAATTTTTTCAACATCTTTTAAATTTGCATTTGCTAAAGTTTTTACATTTTTGTATTTAGAAAATAACACATTGACTACTTTGGTTGTGGTTTCATCTTTTGTACGTGCAGATAATATAGTTCCAATAAGTATACTAAACGGCCCACCTGTTTCTGCCTCATGAAGTTTTTTAAGAGCTGTCATTCTTGGTGGATTAACTGAATTCATAGTGTTCATCATTCCTTGTAGAATTCGTTTCATTTCCATCAAATTTTTTACGTACAAGTATTATATCTGTAATAACCAACCATCGCTAATGGAACTAACCAAAGAAGAAGAATCTGCATTAAGGGGTGAACAAGGAGAGATTATGCAGATGGCTTATAGAATTTTAGTGGCAACAGGAGAAGCCACCGATGCAGAAAAGCTTGTTCCTATAGAATGGGCTCATCTTTCTGGGGTTAATTATAATACAATTGGTGATGCCGGAGAAGAACTTCTCTCTAGTATTAGTAAAGACGCCAAAGTAAAGGTGAAGACTAGTCTTAATCCCATGGGATTTGATATTGATAATGTCTCAAATTATAATTTAGATGATAACTTCATCTCAAAGCAACTATCCATTAAAAAATCATATGAAACAATGGGAGTTATTCCTTCATTTTCCTGCATTCCATACGAAATTTTTGATATTCCAAAGAGAGGAACTCAAGTAGCATTTGCTGAAAGCAATGCAGCAATTCATGTCAATTCTTTTGATAATTTAAAAACAAACAAAGAAAGCTCGTTTAGCGCTCTAGCAAGCGCCATAACTGGAAAAAGTCCAAATTCTTCACTAAGAAAAGAAAATTCATCCAAACTTACAATACGAATGAAAGTTGAGAATCCAAATGAACTAACTTATGGAATGCTTGGATTTTTTGCTGGAAAGGTTGGAGATGAATCAGTAAATATTTCTGGCATAGGACAATTGGATCGTCGGAGCTGCAAATCACTTTGTGGAGGAATGGGTACTTCTGGAACCTGTGCAAAATTCAATTTTGATGAGGATAATCCAGAATCTGAGAAAGTTGATTTTGATCAAGAAGAGATGAATAAAGTTTATGATGAATTAAACACATGCGAAAAAGGAGATTTAATCACGCTTGGAAGTCCTCAATTGGGATTAGAAGAAATCTCCGATTTAGCTGTAAGGCTCAAAGGACGTTCATTTAAAAAAAGATGTATGATATTTTGTCCTAGAGCTATTAAAGAACAAGCAACAAAATTAGGACATACAAACGAACTGGAACGAGCCGGATGTGAAATCCTTTCAGATTGTTGCACTTGCCTAACTCCATTAATTAAAAAAGAAGAAGTTGATGCCGTAACGACCAACAGCATCAAGGGGGCTTATTATCTTAAAAATTCTAATGGTGTAGATGTAAATCTCAAATCATTATCTGAAATTATTGAAGATGAAACCAAATGAAAAAAATTCTTGTAAAAGGAAAAGTTAAAGGTATAATTCTAAAATCCCAAAACCCAATAAATTTTCTTGGAACGGTAGATAAAAAAACTGGAATTATAAATGATGAACATCACGATCTTTTCAAAAAATCAGTTAAAGACACAATTTTGGTATTTCCATATGGAATAGGTAGTAGTGTAGGAGCCTATACAATTTATTCTATCAAATCTAACAATTCGGCACCTCTTGCAATGATTTGTGAAAAAGCAGACCTTACAGTTGCAACTGGATGCGCTTTAGCAAATATTCCACTTGTTATAATAACTGAAGAGGAATTTTCCTCACTTGAAAATGGAAAAGAAATATCACTAGATACTGAATCTTCTAATCTAATAACTTTTTTTGAATAACCTCACCATTAGGATCTTTTTCTTTGAAGACAATTCCTTCAAATTTTTGGATTTCAATTTCAGCCTTTGTCCAATAATCTTTAGCTAATCCAGCTTTTTCACAGGCATGTTCAAGAAATTCCCTTTCATTCCATCCATATTCAATTGGAACTTGAGGTAAAAGTAATCCTGAATTATCTCCATATTTCACAATTAATCCATCTTGCCCTACTTTGATTTTAGAAAAATATTCATGAGGCTC
>JADFOW010000001.1:0-59673 GCA_022562615.1 Nitrososphaerota archaeon | reverse complement strand
ACTTACTTCAATTTTTGTGGGTGACGTAAGGACAGTTACCTCAAAGGTTATTGAATCAAGATCTTCAAATTTGACTGGAGGAAATCTTGGATCCTCAGTTGCTGCTGCTATAACTGCATCTTCAAGGGCATTAAACAATTTTTTATCAGGTAGTGGGTATCCTACACATCCACGTAATCCTGATGGATTTTTCAATGTAACAAAAACTCCAGATTTAAACGAAAAATCTTGCTGGAAATCTTTTTCTAATTCTATCTTTGATCCGTTCTTTAGATATTCAGTAACTATCCTCCTTGCAGTCTTTACGAGATTATAACCTTCTTTCTCTGAGATCTTGATATTATCTTTCATTTAATTGACCTACAAATTTCTGCAGATTTTTTATATGTGTGCCTTCCCAAAAAATTTGATCACAATTCTTACATTGCCAAAACTTATCATTAAAATCTAAAACTCTGTCTGGAATTTTTTTCTGAATATTTTTTTTATTAATTAATTTGGTTTTAGAATTACATTTTGGACACCTTGCTCTATGGCCATCAATTTTAATTATTTTCAAATTTGATTTGTTAATTATCTCACGAAATTGTTCAATTTCTTCTTTATTTTTTATAAAAATGGACTTTATATCATACTTTAGGGCTTTTCTTATCAAATCTTTGTCTCTAGAAATTATAATTCGATTATCAATTTTTGCTAATGTAATTAATTCATCATCTTCAATATCGGCCAAATATCTAGAATCATAACCCATTAATCTTAATTTATTTGCAATATTTCCTAACATGGCATCAACAAAAAATGTTGGCTCATTTTCTTCTTCATCAGGCATCTCCAAAACCCACTTCTTTTATCTGACTTTGTCCCGCTGGAAGAACACGAACAAAGTCATCTATGCTTATATTTTTTGTAATTTCTTCTTCTAGTTTAGAAAATTCTAATTTGATTTTCTTTGCTACTTCAACCATTTCGGAACCATGTGGTTCAATAATTGCATAACAAATAGAATTTTTTTTAATTGTTGCTGGAGGACCTGACGTCAAGAGATAATGATCATCTTGTGGTATGATGCCAACAGATAACCTAAGTGATGGTATATTTACAAAATTTCTTTTACCTTCAATTAAAAACGATCCCTTTGGAAGAAATTGTCCACTAGGAGCCGATTTTTTTACCTGATCAGGATTTACCCAATAGGCACTTAGACCATGTAATCCCTCTCTCCAAGCTCTACTAAAACAAACAGTGGCATGTGCAACCTCATTCATACTGTTGGTAGATGGGTTTTCTGCATTTTTTAGTATAAAAAACGGGGATCCAAAGATATCACCATGAAAAATTTTATCCGTCTTTCCAAGATGTTTTCTTACAACTGCAGAATTTGATGGAGCATCTCGTCCTCCAATGGCAAGCATTCCATCGGAGGTAAAAAACCATCTGTATCGCTCATACCAATTTTTTTTCCTAACCTCTGAAACTAAAATTTCTTTTTTTTCGGTATCTGATTTGTTTTTAAATTTCTCAAGTTTTTTCTTGGTTTTTTCTTTTACTTGCTCAATTGACTTGATGGCACCCGATTGACGTTTAGCTTCATTAAACAAAATTGAAGCAATTGATTGCAGAGAAGCCTGTGAGTTGATTTTTATTTTTTCGTCTTTGATAACAATTAAAGAAATTCCTTTTTCTTTGGATAATTTTGCTTTATGCTCAGCTAAAATATTTTGAGCATTGACATCCTCAATTGAAATTATGCCTTTTGATACCATCTCATATAGGGAATTGGCCAAATTTGTTACATATTTTGATTTTTCTTTGACTAGTTCTATGGCCTTTTCTTGCTCAGATAATTGTGTTTCAATGTCCTTAATTTTTTTGTCGGATTCACTAGTTTGAATGGTTCGTCCTTTTTCTACAATGGTTTCTGTAAAAACAGTATCTAATCCCTCCATGAAGCTATTAACAGATGAACAATTTTCATCTAATTCACCTAATTTGATAGGTATCACTTCAGTTTTATCACTACGAATTATTACAGGATCATGATTTCCTGTGGTAATATCTGTAACAATTGTTTTTGTTGTATGAAAAATTTTTGTGATTTCATCTTCCCTTAAATTTTTTCCGATTGTTTTGGAATCTATTTTTGCCAAATTAAATATTCCTTCAACATATTTTTTTGGTAAACCTAAAGTTCTACCTACCCACTTTCCTGCAATCAAATCTGATGTTTTAAGATCTTTAAAATCCAATTCTGTTATGTGGAATATATCTAACTCACTTTGAGGTGGAGTAGCATATTTCATTCCTACACCTAACCTTCGATGTCTTACATCAATAGAGTGCTGTAGAGCAAGAATTTTCATTTCTTCATTACAAAGCAAAATATTTCCGTCAGCAAAAAATTCACCTATTATTACAAATTCCTTATCAAATCCCGAAAATGTAAAATATGCAATTCTTTCAGAGCCTATTTGTTCAATTTTTTTTATTTTGAATCTAAGAAGATCACTTCGTAATCTTTTTAATAATTTATTTGGTTCAATTTGATCTATTTTCACGGAAGTTAACCAAACCCCTGAAGTAGAAATCATCATAAAAATATCTGATTTTTCTGGATGATGCAATTTGAATAATATACTGTCTTTGTTGACTGCCCAGATATTACTTACATAATAGCACTGAACTTCGTCTGAAATCTTATTTACCAGATAATTTAGCTCTATGCCTGCAAGGGTCATATTAGCTTATTCTATATGTGAAATTATATTCTTGCTGTTCTTTATGCTTATTTTCTTGCCAAAGATTTTAAACGAGGGTAAATTGAGACACACTAGAAATTTACTTGGCAAAACATAAAAAGAAAAAATCAGAACCAACTCCAAAGCCTGAGGATTCTAAAAAGGAATCCATTGAGAGTAAACCTGAGGAAACTCCAGAAATCGAATCTAAAACTTCAATGGATATACCTCCAACTAACTCTTCTACAAATCAGGCTGAGAATTTTGAACAAAATAGAAAACTAAACACATTATTTTGGTTGAGAGTTAGCCTTGCCATTATGGCAGGTACTGCTGCTACCTTTATCTTTGAAGATATACAAGGAGAGGAAAGACGCTGGGCTTCAATTGGTTTTATGATTATCATTTTTGCTGCAACATTATTCGTTGCAAAGTCATTGAAAATGCAATTACCACGTTCTGATAGGAAAAAATTTGTTACACAAGGTATTGGTAGCTATATTTTCTTGTATTTGTTTACTTGGATAGTGACTTACACATTGGTTCATGTAGGAAGGATTCCACTTGGAATTAATTTATAATTTTATAATTAAAATAAAAGGAAGATAGTGAATGTGGAATTATAAAACTCCAGGAATTCCAGATGAATTTTTTGAACGAACTGAAAAAGTACCTATTACAAAAGAAGAAGTAAGGACAATTCAATTAAGTAAAGCCAGACTAACTGTTGGACAAATTATATATGACATTGGATGTGGAAGTGGTTCTATTTCTATTGAAGCTGCACTTCAAGTAGAAAATACAGGTAAAGTTATTGCAATTGACTATGATTCAAATGCTATTGAGTTAACAAAGAAAAATATTGAAAAGTTTGGAGTTTCTAACATTTCAGTAATTTTTGGTAATGCAAAAGAAAAAATCTTAGAATTAGAAAAAGCAGATGCTATTTTTATTGGAGGTACCGGTGGAGATACTAAAGAAATTGTAGAATTAAGTCAGAATAAATTAAAATCTGGTGGAAGAATTGTAATTGCAATTATTCTAATTGAGACTCTATATTCCGTTTTACAAATTCTTGATAAATTGAAATTTGATTCTGTTGATATAACTCAAGTTACAATTTCAAAGAGTAAGAAAACAACTAAAGGGACTATGATGCTCGCTAGAAATCCTGTAACTATTATTTCAGCGACCAAAGTCTAATCTAGCTTTTAATTGGGAACAAAATCATATTTCTCATGCCTGAATTAATAGGAATTGGGGTAGGACCAGGTGATCCAGAATTACTTACAGTAAAGGCTGTTAAAGCAATTCACAATGCCGATGTAATAATGTGTCCCGCCTCAAGAGAAGATAGACCTAGTATTGCTTTAACGGTAGTATTATCCTTAATTGATAAATCTAAAAATCAGGAAATTGTTAAGTTAATTTTTCCAATGACTAAAGATAAAGAAGTACTTGACGATACTTGGAAAAAAAATGCAAAAATAATGGCAGAAAAGGTTTTGTTAGGAAAAAATGTAGTTTATCTCACAATAGGTGATCCCTATTTGTATAGTACATGGATTTACATGCATAGGGAAATTGAGAGAAACCATCCTACTATGAAAATAAGTGCAATTCCTGGGATTGTTTCAATGTTTACATTTGCTGCAAAAGTTGGTATAAGTATTGCAGAGGGTGCAGAAAAAGTTTCCATCATTCCCTCTTGTTATGATTTGAGCACTGTTAAAGAAATTGCCAAAAATTCTGAAACAATGGTTTTTCTTAAAGATGGCAGGTATTTTGATAAAGTTATTGAATTACTAAAAGAGGCAGGGTTTCCTGATAACTCTATTTTTGCAATTGGACAAGACCTTGGAACTGAAAATGAAATAATTAGAAAATTAACTTTAGGTGAAGTTAATGACGGAACTTTAACTACAAAATACTTTTCAATATTGGTGGTAAAACGTGTCTAATGTTTTCTTTGTTGGATGTGGTCCAGGTGATCCAGAACTAATCACAGTTAAAGCAAAAAAATTAATTCAAAAAGCAGACATTGTAGTTTATTCAGGTTCTTTAATTCCTCCTACAATCCTAAAACTCTGCAAAAAAGGAAAACTACATAATGCTGCCGGTTTAGTAAGAGAAGAAATTTTTGACATTTTGTATAAAAATGCAAAAAAAAACAAATTTGTCGTACGATTACATGATGGAGATCCCTCAATCTATGGAGCAATAAAAGAGCAAATTGATAACCTACAAAAAAAAGGAATATCCTCAGTAGTTGTACCTGGTGTGACTGCTTTTTTAGCCGCAGCTGCTGAATTAGGAACCCAACTTTCTCTTCCAGGCGTAACTCAAACGATTATTGTGACTAGGGCAGAATCAAGAACAAAGGTACCAACAAGAGAAAAAATTTCTGAATTGGCAAAACACAAGGCTACCTTGATTTTTTATCTGAGCGTTCATCTATTGTCTGATATCGTAAAAGAATCACTTGCGGGAGGATATAAAAAATCAACTCCGGTAGCTGTAGTGTATAGGGCAACGTGGAAAGATCAAAAAATTGTTAAAGGTACACTTGATAATATTACAAAAAAGGTTAGAGATGAAAAAATTACCAGAACAGCGATTGTAATTATTAGTAATGTAATTGATTCTAAATCGTATGAATATTCAAGGCTTTATGATAAAAAATTTAGTCATGGATATAGAAAATCAAAAATTAAATAGATAGAAATTTTATTTTATTTTTAATACCAAGTTTACTTAAATTACTTTGAAAATTTTTAGTTTTATCTGAAGAAAAAATTCTCAATAAATTTCTTTTAGATTGTTTAGTTTTTATTTTTTTAAAAATTTTTCTTGCAATATTATCTGCCGGATCAATAAACTGAATGTTAGGAAATTCAAATTCTAAAATAGTTTTTAAGAATGACAAATGAGTACTTGATAAAGTTACGATATCTATGTTGTTTTTTAAAAAAACATCATTTAATGAATTTTTAATTATTTTTTTACAATATTTTTTATTTTTAATAAATTTTCCAGATTCTACTAGTTGAATAAGATTTGACGCATTAATTTTATGGACTTTAATTTTTCTTGATAATTTACAATTTATTATATAATTTGATAAATTTTTACTTTTTATCACAGTTTCCGTAGCTAGTATTGCTATATTTTTGGTTCTGGATTTATTGACAGCTTCTTTGAGGGGGGGATTTACTCCAATAATTCTCTCATTCGTTATATCAAGCATTATGGTAGGGGTGTTTGATCCTATTACAATTAACTCTGGGTTGAATTTTTTTTCAAGTAATTCAATGGACTTTTTAATTATTTGCTCTAATTGTTTTTTTGATTTATTTCCGTATGGGAAGTTTTGTTGATCAGCAAAATAGATTATTTCTATCTTACAGATCTTTTGTATGGATTTGATTATAGATAAAGACCCTAACCCTGAATCAAAAACAACAATTCTAGCCATGGATGTCAATTTCTTAAACCCGAATAATAGTTTGTTAGCTAAATTTAGTCTAAAGTTGATCTAAATACACACCTCTCATTAAGAATCAATTTCTAAATTAACCAACATGCCAAACTTCGACAAGACTTGGTCTCGACAAGAGACTCAAAGTGTAACTGGCAGAATACGTGATGCAGTACAACCACAAGGTGCATTAAAACCACGAATTCAAACAGCAGTAAATAAACTTCAAGTCCAAATTAGCAAAATGGACTCGATGTTAGGAAAACTGCACGAAAGAGATGCAAAACTCTTCAAGAGAATCGTGAATGCAATGCAGCAACATGATACTAGCACAAGTAAGGTTTTGTCAAACGAATTAGCTGAAATTCGTAAAGTTACAAAAATGCTCGGCAATGCAAGAATGTCATTAGAACAAGTTCAATTACGATTGACAACTATTCATGACCTTGGCGATGCAATGGTAGCAATAGGACCTGCGATGTCTACAATGAAGGGATTGAAGTCATCACTTGGCCGATTCATGCCAGAAGCAGACGCAGAATTGAATTCAATGACACAGACGCTTAATGGATTAATGATGGACTCCTTGGCAGGAGACTCGTTTAGCCTAGAGACTGATTCTGCAAGTGAAGAAACTGATAAGATTCTTCAAGAAGCTTCTGCAGTTGCTGAACAACAGATTGGAGAAAAATTCCCATCTGTACCCACTCAAACTGGCCTTTCGTCTCAATCTTCATCTTCAACATTTTGAATAGAGGATTTAGGCGAATAGTCACTCTTTTTGTTTTCTTTTCTTAATTTATCCCCAAACTTTCTCTTTGAATGTGTACTTTTTGTTTAACACAAAATTTCCGAAAGCAGCTGAAAGAACTGCTAAAACTAGAGCAATTGGATAAGATAGCTGATATTCATCGACTAGATAAAATACCATTACTAATTGGACCAAACCTCCAAGAGAACTGAATGTAACAAATTTTCCATATTGTTTGAATGTTCTTTTCTTTGAAAAGTCTCTATCATGAAATGTCCAAGTCTTATTCAATAGAAAGTTAGTGGTAATTGACGCTATAATTCCTATCAAGGTAGCATGTAAATACCATAAATCTGATATTCCACCTACAAAAAGCAATGAAATAATATAATTTACTCCAAATCCAGATAATCCAACTGTGTAAAATCTACTTGCTTTTGAAAGAAAACGAACAGAACTACGTTTTTCTTCTCTTTCCTTAGGTTTTCCAAATTTATACAACTTCCATACTGACTTTAAATAATCTGTAGCAGTTGAGATATCTAATTTACTTGAACCAACCCTTCTATTTTCAAATGTATAAGGTATCTCCTTGATAGCAATTCCACTTTTCTTCACCAGAATTTCTAATAAAATTTTGTAGCCAATTGCATCAAAATTAATTCCTTTTAACACATGTTTTTTAAATGCAAAAAATCCCGACATTGGATCTTTTGTTTTAACGCCCAACCCTTTCTTGGCAATTAAAGTCGCAAATTTACTCATTATTTTTCTCTTTAATGTCCAGCCGTTTATTTTACCTCCACTGATATATCGGGAAGCTATCACTAAATCGCATTGATATTTTTTTAATGATTCTATCAATTTTGGAATAATCTGTGGAGGATGAGAAAAATCACTATCCATTACAATAATTGTATCTCCTCTAGATCGTTGAATACCACTTAGAATGGCAGAACTTAGACCATTTTTGGAGGTTCTGTGGATTACGTCCATGGTATATCCTGCAATTTTCTTTACATTTTTTAGATATTCATCTACAATCTTACCTGTTGAATCTGGAGAATTATCATCAACTACAATGGCTTCGGCAGTAATATTTTTGGGTAAATTTTCACCTATTGATTTCAGGATCCCAATAATATTTCTGGACTCGTTATAGGTAGGAATTATTATAGAAACTTGAGCATTCTCTCTTAAAATAACTCCCTCCGCAGCAGACATACGTTCCCTCCAAAAATCGTGGGTTATTAATTCTTAATAAAACCCTCCAACCAAAATTTTTCTATTTTAATATGATTAAAATCGTCAAAATAGTCGGTTTCTATATACAACTGGATTAAGGATAAGCGGTAAATTCCGTAAGAATAAATTCCAGCTCTGAAATTTTAATTCTTTTTTGTTCCATACTATCTCTCATTCGTATGGTAATGGTATCATCTTCTAAGGTTTGATGATCAACAGTAATCGCAAATGGTGTGCCAATTTCATCTAATCTTCTATACCTTCTACCTATTGCTCCAGAATGATCCAAAAAAACATCAAATTTTCTTTTTATCTGACAATAAATCTCATCTGTTTTTTCTTTTAACCCATCTTTTTTTACTAGAGACAAAACTCCAACGTGAATTGGAGAAAGATAGGGTTTAAGGGACAAAACTATTCTTTCATTTTCTTTATCATCTCTTAAACTGTGTTCTAAAATAGTATACAAACTTCGATCAATTCCCATTGAAATCTCAAATACGTGGGGAAGAACTTTTTCGTCATTATCCATTACTTCAAATTTCTCTTTACTTTTTTTAGCATGACTTGAAAGATCATAATCTGATCTATAGTTGCATGCAACTAATTCAAGCCATCCAACATCTGTTTCAACTTCAAAATCAAATGCAATTTCTGCGTAAAACGCTTTTTCTTTATCACCAAGTTTTCTAAATCTACTTTTGGTAATGTCAATTCCTGTTTTTTCATAAAATTCAATTAAAATTCCCAAATAATACGCAACAAACTTGTTTGGAATCACTCCTGTTTCAACAGCCTCTTTGCAGGTCATAGATACAGGTTCAGAATCAATTTGAACTCTTATTACAGTATTTTGAATTTCTGAGAATTTTTCTATCTCATTTAATTTTGCTGGATTACAAAATACTTCAATTTCTGCTTGATAAAATTCTCTGAGTCGAAGTAAACTCTGTCTTGGTGCTATCTCATTTCTGAAACTTTTACCAACTTGTGCGATTCCAAGTGGTAATTTTCCACGCATAATTTTAAACAGTCTTGGGAAATCCACAAAAATAGATTGACAGGTTTCAGGTCTTAGGTAAGCAGTCTCTCCTTCTGGGCCTATTCCTACTTTAAACATCATGTTAAATTTTTTAGTATTCTCAAAAACACCTTTACATTTTGGACATTTAATGTCATTTTCATTAATTGCCTTATCAAATTCTATTAAATCGGCACTTTCAGGAATCTCTATTTTGGAAACTTCAGCTATTATTCTATCTGCTCTAAAGGTCGCTTTACAATTTGTACACTTTATGATAGGGTCTGCAAAACTTCCTAAATGTCCAGAGGCCTCAAAAACGGATTTTGACATTATTTGTGAGCCATCTATCTCAAGCATTCCATCTCTTCTAATCAATTCTCTTCTCCATAATTCAAGAAATTTATTTTTCAATCCTACACCACATGGACCATATTCCCAAAATCCTGCTTGTGCATCTGCATAAACCTCACAACTAGGGAAATAAAATCCACGTTCAAGTGCCAATTTCATTACATTTTCATAATTCATTTTAATTATTCCCTCATTCTTGAAAAAATTCTTTACGCTAACTCCTTTACGATTCTAACATTCTCAAAATCATCTCTCGTATCATCAATTGGAGTTTCTAACACAATTGGAATCTTTTTCTTTGTTATTAATTTAATTACTGCTGCCATTCCTTCTGCTCCAATACTTCCTAAACCAATATGATAATGTCTATCTAGATTACAACCTAATTCTCCCTTGGCGTCATTAAGATGTAAAATTTTTAGGTTTTCCATTCCTACATGCTTTTCAAATTCCTTAAAAGTTTCTTTGACATCATTCTCTGTTCTTAAATCATAACCTGAAACAAATGCATGACATGTATCAAAACATATACCAAATTTGTTTGCAGGTTTTAATTGCCTGAAAATTTCACCAAGTTGTGCAAAATCTGCTCCAACAGAATTTTTTTGCCCAGCTGTATTTTCCAATAAAATCATCACATCATTTTTTACTTGACCAGCTTTTGTTAATCCTTTTACAAGCCTTTTCATTCCTACTTCCTCACCCGTTCCCAAATGACTACCAAGATGGGTCACAAGATACGGTATTCCTAATTTTCCACATCTCTCCAATTCCTCAATTAAGGAATTTACAGATTTTTCAAAGCCTTCGTCCTTGGGAGAAGAAAGATTAGGTAAATATGGCATATGAGCACAAGTTGCAAATCTTTCAATTTTACTAGCCTTTAGTTTCTCTTTGAAATTTTTAATGTCATAATCCACTAGTTCTTTTGCAGCCCATCCTCTTGGGTTTCTGGTAAAAATCTGAAAAGCTGAGCATTCTCTTTCAACAGCATTATCTATTGCCTTGTCTATTGAACCAGAAATAGAAACATGGCAACCTATCTGCATGTTTGATGATTTTAATTAAACATTATTTAAATCACAAATAGTCTTAAAATAAAACCAGATTTTTAAGTCAATATCATTAATCATTATTCATGATTACACTAGGAAAAGACGAAATTGCAAAATATCCATTCTTAGCAGATGCAGGTCAATATCTAAAAGACAAAGGTTTTACACTTGAACAATTTGGAACGGATCCAGATCTAAAAATATCATTAGAAAAAGCCTTCAATAGAGTTCAAGTTTCTACTGAAGGGAAAATCTACAAGTCAGACCTAATAGGTGGTGAAGCCTCAAAAGACTATGTTCTGGAAAGAGAAGTTTTTTCGTTTCTCTTAGCCATTGTCTTACTAAAATTAACTAAGATGACTACCTTGATCAAAAGATTTGCTCTTGCAGAAGCAAGACGAGCAGAAAAATATCTAGAAAAAGATCTTGCAAATATTACCGATGGATCAAAAAAAGAATTAGCAATAAAAATTATTGATGATTTATTTTCCATCCAAATAAAAAAACAGGACGATTACTTTATAATTCCAATTTCAAATTATCTAAAACATTCCGTTAATTTTTATGAACGAGAATGGAAATTAATTAACAGACATGTTGGAAATGGATTTGTTTTTCTAACTCCACATGAAACTGTTAGGTTAATTCGAAAAGAATTGAGTAATTATATTAGTTCTAAAATAATTAATGCAAAAACCCCTTCTATGATTTCAGGATTTGAAGAGCCAGTTGACAAATTAATTTCTTTATCTAAAAAATTTGTAACCTACACCGTTACTACAGGTGAATATCCACCTTGCATTAAACATGCCATTGAAGTTCTGGAAAAAGGTGAGAATCTTCCCCACTCTGGAAGATTCATGTTGGGCACATTTTTGTTAGCAAGAAATCAATCCATAGAACAAATTGCACCATTATTCAAAAACGCACCAGATTACAATGAGAGAGTTACACTGTATCAGTTAAATCATTTATCCGGAACATCAGGAAGTGGCACCAAATATTCATGCCCATCCTGTGAAAAATTAAAAACTCAAAATCTTTGTTTTGCTATTCCTGAATGTGACAATATCATAAACCCTATTCAATTTGGAAAAAAAAGAAAGTAAATGGAAGAGAAAGAAATTAAATTTTTAGAAGAATCCTTCAAAAAATACTATTTTGATAATTTTGAGCTTATTCATGTACCTGAAAGAACTTCTGAACGGGAATTTGGATTTCAAAAATTTAATTCCGGCATGACACGACATATCTCCTTAAAAGATGACAAGGAATTACATCTATTATTTATGCAAAATATTCCTTCTGATGTTTACTGTTCAAATGCTTATTACTCATTTCCGAACCTGGCGATGAATGAAAAAGATTGGAAGGGAGCTGATCTTATTTTTGATATTGATGCTAAAGATCTTCATTTAGATTGTAGGCAAAATCACTGTGTTACTAAGTGCAATGAATGTAATCAAGTATCGAATTTAAATGATCATTGTTCAAAATGTAATTCTACAAAACTAGATACCAAATCCTTACCATGCAAAAATTGTATTGATGCATCAAAAAAAGAGATTATCAAATTATCAAACATTTTAATTGATGATTTAGGTGTAGAAAGAAACAATATTCATGTATATTTTTCTGGAAATGAGGGATTTCATGTTTATGTTTATAATTCTCAATTTCAAGAGCTTGGCTCAAGAGAAAGAGCAGAATTAGTAGATTATATAATGTTTAGAGGGGCAATCCCTGAAACTTTTGGAATGAAAAAGTTAAAACCAAACCGCTCATTATTTCCTAAATTTGAGGAAAAAGGCTGGAGAGGTCGATTGTCTAAGGAAATTTTTGGTTCACAATCAAAAAGATCAAAAATAATCTCAGATTTAATTTCTAATGGATATTTAGATTTTCAAAAAAATTTGAAAAATATTTCTTGTAAAATTGGTGCTCAAGTAGATCCTAATGTTACTATGGATATACATAGAATCTTTAGACTTCCTGGTTCGTTAAACAGTAAAAGTGGATTAACCAAAATTTTTTGTAAAGACCTTCAAAAATTTGATCCTTATTCTGAAGCTTCCTTTCTAAATGAAAACACTGTTGAAATTACGGCCAATTGTCCTATTGAGTTTAAATTAAAAAACAAGAAATTTGGTCCTTATGATAATGAAATTGCTACAGTACCAACTTATGCTGCAGCATACATGATTTGCAAAAATTTAGCAACAATCTCTTAGATTTCTTCAGTATCAATAAATTTTTGTAAAAAATTTGATCTTTTACTTAGTTAACAAAGAGAAATTACCAGAAAATTTAGCTAGTTCTGGTAAGACATTAATTTACCAAGCCATAACAAATCTTGATTTTGTATAGCGCCGCTACTGAAAAGAAAACTCCACCTCCTGATGCTGGGAAATACATTCGTTTAGGCGTGGTGGCAATAATTGTAATTGCCATTGCCGTCATCATAGGAAATCAGGGAGTTATCTTTTCAATGAATTTTTCTGAATTTGGAGACCTGTTCACCAAGCCTCTATACTTCTCCCTTGTATCAGGTGTAGTACTTTCGGCTATTGCACTAATACGAGTAAATATTTTATCCAGATCTTCAATCTTTTGGTATGCAATAAAAACTGCTATAGGGGTCATCGCTCAAGGGCCACAACAATCAATAGTAAATAACATTCCTAGTTTTAAAGATTTCAAGCTAAGTACACCACAATTTGTGATATGGCAAATTACCAAGGTTTTGCTTTTTGGCGCATTTTTTGTAAATATAATGTTTGGATTTGCAGTAGTTTCTTTCCTTGATGGAAATTCTTTCGGTATTGAAAACTTACCAACATTATTCTCCTTGCCATTTGTAACTCCAGATACTAATCCCGACTACGCAACAGAAAAAGTTATTCCAATGATTCCTGCTTTGTTAGTTTTATTTCCATCTGTATTGGGAGCAATCGCTCTTCGTTTAGTTTTGTATGTTGGAATCCATAGAATAATTAATGTAATTACTTTGTTTATTCAGGATACTAGGGAAGGAAAACCTAGATACCTAAACTATGTCTCAACTATAGAATCTATTTTTGGTATAGGAATTATTTGGATAGGATTTAACCTATTTTTTACAGATCAGATCGATTACAATTCAAGATATGTTATAGGGGGAACTTTAGTTATTGGATTTGCCTTTCTAGCTTTTTCATTTGCAGATAGAATAAGATCTAGAGTTCTTACTCATATGTTCAAAAGAGACGTATACATTAGAATTTTTACAATTTTAGTGATGGGGATTATAATAATAGCTATCATTTCGGTAAATAACAGCATTGCAGATTCTAGAAAAATAGAATATTTGGGTCCATATACGGCTCAACAAATAGGGGTTAACAGATATCTTGGTGAACTAGACCTAATACAAGAAAATAATCATGAAGTTATACTTCCAAATATATCTCCAAATAACATAAAAAATTACATTATACAAAATAGTGATGTTTTAGATGTTATTAGAATTTGGGATTGGGAAGCAGCTTTTGCAAAATTAAAGCCTGAAATTGGTTTGATACCATATGTAGACTTTGAAGATAACGACATTCTTCGTTTTGATAACAAATTGTATTGGACTGCTTCTATGAAACCAGTTTTACCATCAACCGTAGCAGCTGAAAACAGATGGTACAATGAACACTTGGTTTACACCCATGTTCCAAATGGATTTCTTACACTTGATGCCACTGGAGGTCAAATTGTTGACAGCAGTGAACTTTTCAATCAAAGAGAAATCTATTATGGTGAAGGGGGCCTTTTTGAACAAACTTGGTCGGCATATCCACTTTCTAGAGGAGATGTTAGTGCCGAATTAGGAGGAGTATTTTATGACGGTAGCGGTGGAGTAGACGTACCACCACCATTAAGTTGGACTTTTGAACCAAACTTTTTGCTTTCATTTCCAACAGACTCTATTCATATTATGAGATACAAAGATGTGCATGATAGAATGGAAATTTTGTATCCTTATTTCTTATATGACTTATTTGGAAAGGAACTCGATTCTATTCCTGTAACTGATGGTGAAAATACATATTGGTTAGTTCCACTGATCATTGGATTTGATACAAGTGGTGTACCATGGTCTGTAGGAAATCCATACTTGCGATTAGTAGGATATGCCTTAGTTTCTACCCAAGATGGTAATATTCAATTAATGAAAACAGGTGATGACTTCTTTACTGATGTATTCTATGAACAATACTCTGAACGGTTTATACCAATTCCAGATTGGCTTGAAGAGCAAACACGATATCCAGCTGAACTATTTAATTGGAAGACAGAAATGTATAATATCTATCACATAACTAATGTTGAAACATTTATTCAAGCCAATGAATTTTATGAAATCCCAGTTGGTTTAGACACTTACTATATTGAAGCTAAACCTCCTGGATTTGAAACCACCGAGTTTGTAGGCTTACTTTCTCTAGAATTAAGAGGATCTCAAGGGAGAAACCTTGCAGGTTACATGATAGTTGAAAATGATCTTTCAAACCTAGGAAAGTTGCAATTCTATGAAGTTTCATTAAACTCAACCAACAAATTAATTGGTCCAACTGCCGTCAGAGAAGCCTTAGATAGAGATCCAGATTTTGCCCAATTAAAGACCCTTTTAAGAAATCCAAGAATTGGTGATAATATTTTGTATAGGATAGGTGAGCATGATGTTTACTTTATTCCAGTATATACCGCAGGAGCAGGAGGAGTAGTAGCCCAGCTTGGTACAATTGCAGCTGTGGGCGCGGCATTTACAGGAGAATATTATGTTGGTTTGGGTAGTACTCAAGAAGAGGCCTTTGAAGCATACTTACAAAAAGTTTCAGGAGTAATAGACATAAAATCTACATTGAGTGAAACCATAGAATTGGTGAGACAAGATAGGATTGATATTATAAAATCTATAATTGAAAATGAAGGATTAGAGATTTTAGAACCTACTTCAATACAAGTTCCACTTTCATTTAAGGAAGGGGAGATTTTCTTCTTCACTGAAAAGGATCGGGAAGACACTGAGGCATTCTTATTAGAATTCATAGACGATTTAGTAAAACCAAGAAGTGAAAGATTATTCATGTGGGAAGAAGAAAACCGATTCAATGTTGGTACAATAGTTGTTAAGGATAGTATCCCAGAATTGCATTATATCTCCATTGAAGTAGGTGTTTAGTAACTATACATGTGAAAGTAAGGTTCATTTTAATTTCAAATACAAAAAATACACTGTGATGATAAAATAACAATTTTTGCCCTGATAAAAAAACATACACGAGGCTAACAAAGAAAAAGAAAATTTAATTAAAAAAATAAACGATGGAAATATTCCTAAAAAAATTAAAATCCAAAACCAAATCGATCATCGGGAGAAATTTGTTAAAGATATGGAAGATCATTTAGCAACCATGAAATAATTTTTCTGAATTTTTTTAAAAATAAGGGCAATTTAGCCTTGAATTATGGGGATGGACAATTGATTACAACTACTAAAATTATCCATTATTGGTGAAAACCTAAATTAACAATAAACTCTCTTTTTCTTATTGCTATTAGTTGTTGATAATGGTTCCATTTACACTCAAAACTTGATCGATTTTCTAAGAGGAATAAAAATTTTATTTGAAAAAATATCACCAAACCAATTAGAGTTAAAGTTCCTTGAGAAATATGATTCTTTTATTCTTTCAGGACGGCAAAAAAATGAAAAAAAAACTAACCAAATTAACTCCAAAGTGGTAATACATAGTATCCAAAACAACAAAAAATTATTAGGAATTTGTTATGGTGCTGAAATTTTATCTCTCACTTTGGGAGGAACTATAAGAAAACTGGAATTTCCTCAAAAAGGTGATGAAGAAATTTCAATTCAAAGAAAAAATGTACTTACTGATAAAAACATAAAAGCTTTTGAAAGTCATGGATTTGAGATTTCTAAATTACCAGATTTATTAATCTCATTAGCAGATTCGAAAAATTGTAAATATGAAATTATTCAATATGCTGGGAAATATATTTTTGGAACACAATTTCATCCTGAGATGACTTCCGATGGCAAAGATCTAATCCATAAATTTTGTTTACTCTGATTAGTTTTAATAACTCTCAGAATCCATTTTGTTTATTGGAACCCTCAAACCATGAACTTTTACTCCCTTTGGTTCAAGAAGAAAATATTTGTCTGCCTTTACCAATTAACGTGGTATCCAAATATTGGAATATTGATCTTCCAATAATAGAGGCTAAAGAAATTGCAAAACAATATCCAACTAATGCTGGAAGTATCTTGATAGAAGGAATTGAACTTGCTGAACGAAATGGTTTGTTTTGCAAAATACTTCATTCGTCAATATCTGAATTAAAAAAAATAATAGATAGTGGTATTCCACCAATTGTAATTTTACCTGGAATTCCAGAAATTACTCAACATGCATCCGTAATTTCAGGATATGATGAAAAAGAAAATACCTTTCTTCATTACATCCAAAAAGGAACTCAAGAAGGAGAACAACAAGAAGGTGCTATTCCTCAGGAAATATTTGATAAAGGATGGTCTGAAGAAGGAAGATTATTGATAATTTTAGCTCCACAAGATATCATGTCATCCTTAGACCTTACAAAAAATTCAGATCAGGAATCTAACCGTCTATGTTTTATTTCTGAGAAATTTAATATTCAAAAGGATACATCAAAAGCTGCAGAATATCTAAAAAAAGCTATTGGAATAAATAATAACAATCTTACAGCATTAAATTTGCTAGGCGGATTACTTAATTCTCAAAATTCAACAGATTGCATAAAATATTATCAAAAAAGTATTGAACTCAATAATAGATACTATTTATCTTATAATGGACTTGGCAATTTTTATTTGAAATCCAATCAGTTTGATAAAGCTGAATTATGTTATACCAAAGCCATAGAAATCAATTCCAAACGATCAGCCAAGATTTTCAAAAATCGGGCATATATTCGAGAAAAACAAAAAAAGAATCTCCAGGCAAGAGACGATCTGAAAAATTATCTGAAACTAACTCCAAAAGCAGAAGATAGGGGAGTTATCGAACAAGTAATTAGAGAATTGTAAAAAAATGCGGAGTGCGGGATTCGAACCCGCGACCTTCAGCTTGGGAAGCTGACGTCATACCAGGCTAAACTAACTCCGCTTACAATAATTGCTCTAATTATGATTAAATATCTTAAACACATAATGAATTCATGGATGCACGTTGTCCCCAATGCGAAAAGGTTGCCGTTCTGAATGACGAAGTTACTAGTGTAAAATGTCCTTTTTGCAATTTTGAAGAAGATTATGACACCTATCTTGAAATCATGAAAGAAAAAGCCATTAACATGTCAGTTGATTATATACCAGATAGACCTGGTCTTTGATCACCAAAAATTTCCTTTATCTGAGCAATCCAAATGTGCACCACAGGTCGGACAAAACATATGGCAGGTCTGCATGTCTACCATCTTATTATCACATATAGGACATCTTAATTCCTTGTCCATGTACTTTATTCAAGACCTTGATTTAAAAATAATGCCCAAACGTTAATTAGTCGTTCAACTTGGTTTTCGAATAATTGACAAACTTCAAACTTACAGTATCTGACATTAAAGGAAAATCTATAACCAAAGAATTGAAAGATAGTGATGCCAGTCCCTTGCTAGGTTTACAACTGGGAAATGAAACCGATGCTGCAATTGTTGGATTAAAAGGAAAATTAAAAATCACTGGTGGAAGTGATAAATCTGGAGTCCCTATGAGAAGCGATATTCATGGTCCCGCAAGAAAAAGGGTTCTTATCACCAGAGGTGTTGGTTTACAAGACGCAGAAACTGGACAAAGAGTAAGAAAGCTTATGAGAGGAAATATAATCTCTGAAGAAATTTATCAAGTAAACTGCAAATACGACGGGGAACTTTCAGTTGAAGCTCCTGCCGAGAAAACAACTGAAAATTCTAAAGAAAAAAAAGAATAACTTAACATATACCGGCCCTACATTTTGACTCATGCAATGGCGAGATACACTTCCTGAATGGTATGTTAAAAAATATGGGTATCAACCATGTGTAAACATTGGCACCGCTGGTCATGTAGATCACGGTAAAACAACTCTAATTCAGGCATTAACTGGATCTTGGACTAGTGTTCATAGCCAAGAATTAAAACGTGGAATTACCATTCGTGTAGGATATTCTGATGCTGCATTTTACAAGTGTGCTGATTGTGAAGAACCTTTGGGATATTCAACAGCTCCCAAATGTAATAACTGTGGAAAAGAAAGTGAATTATCCAGAGTTGTAAGTTTTGTAGATAGTCCGGGTCATGAAAGTCTAATGGCAAACATGCTCTCTGGTTCAGCCTTGATGGACGGAGCATTATTGTTGGTAGCCGCAAATGAAAAAGTACCAAGACCTCAAACTAAAGAGCATCTCTTAGCACTCCAAACCCTAGGTATACAACAAATTGTAATAGTCCAAAACAAGGTAGACTTAATCTCCTATGAGGAAGCTGTTTCCAATTATCAAGACATTGCTAAATTTATTAAAGAAACACATGTTACAAAAGCTCCAATAATTCCAATTTCCGCCCAATCCGGATTAAATATTGATGCATTAATTGGATCCATAGAGTCTACAATTAAAACTCCAGAAAGAGACGAATCTAAAGATGCGGTAATGCATGTGTTAAGGTCATTTGATGTCAACAAACCTGGTACTAAATTAAAAAACATCAAAGGAGGAGTAATAGGAGGAAGTCTTACTCAAGGAAAATTTAACGTAGGTGATGAAATTGAAATTAAACCAGGTGTAATGGATGATAAAAAGAAAACTTATGAGCCATTATACACTGAGATTACCTCATTAGGTACTAGTGCCGGAATGGTAGATTCAGTTAAACCAGGAGGTCTAGTAGCAATTGGTACCAAACTAGATCCAGCAATGACCCGAAGTGATTCCTTTATTGGATCAGTAATCGGAAAACCTAATACTATTCCCGAAAATTCCAATAAAATTAAACTTGAAATAAATCTCTTTGATTCTGCAGTTGGAATAATCGAAGATACCAAAGTGCTTCCAATACAAAAAGATGAACTTTTAAGATTAAACATTGGAACCGCTCCCATCCTAGGTAAAGTCTCCAAAATAAAATCAAAAAATGTGGAAATTGAACTCAGAAGACCAGCTTGTATCTTTGAGGGTGGAAATGTGGCTATTAGTAGACGAATCTCTGATAGATGGAGACTAATTGGAGCCGGAGTAGTTGGTTGAAGTAATCTGTGATACAAATTTCTTAATTCACTTAGCTACAAAAAGAATCAAAAATATCGATAATATTGATGTCGAAATTGGATTAATCTCTTTTGTAGTTCCAAAAGTAGTTCAAGATGAATTATTTAATTTAAAAAATGATAGTAAAAAAAAATCAGAAATACTTGTTACTCTTAAGTTTATTAAAAATTTTAAAATTATCCCAATTTATGGTAAATTTGCTGATAAAGAATTAATTAATTACATAAAAAATAATGGTGGTATTATCGCAACAATGGACAAAAAATTAAAACAAGAAATCAAAAAAAATAGAGGTTCAATTGTTTCATTTTCAAACGATAGGATAGTTTTGGAATCGTAGTAAAATTTAACTGGATCAACTTGAATTAAAGATATGTTCATGAAAATCGAAAGCAATGCATTTCAAAACGGAGGTGAAATTCCTCGAAAGTATGGTTATAAAAAAGACAACGTAAATCCACCACTAATAATTAAAGATGTACCAACAGATGCCAAATCCTTGGTTCTCATAATGGACGATCCTGATGCCATGGGGGCTGTCGGAAAAATATGGGTTCATTGGGTTATATGGAACATAAATCCAAGTACTGGTGAAATCAAAGAAAATTCAATACCTGAAAATTCTATTCAAGGAAAAACTGATTTTGGAGAAATTGCTTATGGCGGACCTGCACCTCCAGACAAAGAACACACGTATATTTTCAAATTGTATGCACTAGGAGATAAGCTGAGTCTTGATGAAGGATCTAAAAAATCACAAGTAGAAGAAGCAATGAAAAATCATGTAATTGCCGAATCTAGACTAGAAGGTAGATACGCGCCCTAAAGTGGTATAAATTATTTTTATTGATTATAGCGTTCCGGTAATCTATATTTCATGTACTTGTCATCAGGCGAAAATTTTGCTGGATGAGCAGAAATTGTGTCCTCTTTGCATAACGGACACTTTTCTTTGAGTGTGTAATGATAACATTTAGGGCATTTTCTTAATTGAAATCGCAATTTAATTCTCTCTAGTTTTCCTTGAATCTTCTCTTGTAAATTTAAATTCGCCTTTCTTTTTTTCAATATTTTGCTGAACCTCTTGTAGTATTGGTTTCAATGTTTTTTCGGCTGATTTGAAATTATCTGAGGTTATAGCAATTCTATATTTTGGAGCTCCCAAATAAGTGATTTTTATCGAGGGATCTTTTTTTAGAACATCTAGAAGAATTTTTTTAATAATTTCAATTCCATTTGATTGATTATTTGTAATTTCCATAATACCTCTAATCTCAACTGACGGTAGTTTGATTTTAGAACATATTTCTTCAATAACACTTGCTGTTTTTTTAGATAGTTTTAGATTTTTTATAGAATCTATTCCATTTCTTCCTATTTCAATAAAGGCATCATAAACTGAATCAAAATTAGAATAAATATCATCTTCTAAATTTTCTATTTCTTTATCTGAAAGGTGGGCTTTTTCTTGAACATTTTGTAACAACGTTTTTCCTTTTTCATATTTTTTTACCTCTTTTAGTTTATGTTTTTTTTGTTCTTTTGATATCTGTTTTAATGAAAGATCTATATCTCCTCTTCTTGCATTAACCTTTTTTACAAGTAGAACCTTTTTTTCATTTTCTTTTACAAATCTATTAATTGATCTAATCCATCCAGGTGCAATCTCTGAGATATGTAAAAATCCTTGAATCTCATCATATTCATCTAACGTCACATAAGCACCATGATCCATCACTTTGGTTACAGTAGCAAGAACAATTTCTCCTTGCTCAGGCATCTCTTGGATTTCTGTAGACATTTCTTCTTAAATTTTATTATGCGTAATTTAATGTTGCGAGTTAGAAATCAATCCCTTTTTTAGCTTTTTTACCCTGCTGAAATGGGTGTTTGATTTCCTTCATCTCTGTTACTAAATCTGCCAATTCAATTATCTCAGCTTTTGCATAATTTCCAGTTAAAATAAGATCTAAATGTGTAGGTTTAGATTTAATTAAAGTTAGAACTTCTTCTAATTTTACTAAACCTAAATTTACAGCATAATTTATTTCATCTAAAATCATAATATCGTAATTTCCTGATTGAATTTTAGTGGCGCTTATTTTAATTGCTTCACTTGCAATTTTCTTGTGTTCTTCTATAGAACTTTTATCATCTATTATTCCTACAAATCCTTTTCCAATAGCGATCATTTCAAATTCTGGCTCTAATCTTTTGGATGATGTCATTTCACCATAGTGCCATGAACCTTTAATGAATTGAATCATACAAATTTTTTTACCATAACCAGTTGCCCTTAAAGCAATTCCTAATGCAGCGGTAGTTTTTCCTTTACCATTTCCAGTATATACAATGATTAGACCTGATTCACTCACAATTTTTTTCTTATTTCTCGTAGTAAAAACATTCAGATTTTTTCAAATGTATCATTTAAATAAAAAAAAATATTTACACATTTAATTGAAAATCCCAAGACTTGTTTTAGCAGGTGTTACTAGTGGAGTAGGAAAAACATCAATTACCTGTGCCATTATTCATGCATTACAAAAAAAAGGTTTTTCAGTACAACCATTTAAGGTCGGTCCTGATTATATTGACCCAAGCTATCTATCATCGATTGCGAGAAAAGATACATTTAATCTCGATGTTTGGTTGATGGGTAAAAATCACCTTTTGGAAAGTTTTGTTACAAACTCAAAATCAAATATCTCAATTATTGAGGGGGTAATGGGATTTTATGATGGATTTGGTGGTGATTCCAATTTTGCAAGCACTCACCATGTGGCTTCAATAACCAAATCTCCGGTAATCCTAATAATAGATGCTAGTAAAGCAGCTAGATCCATTGCTGCTACGGCTTTAGGTTTTATTAAATTTCATAGTAATTCACGAATAAAAGGAGTTATTCTAAACAAAATCGGGAGTAAAAAACATGAGATTCTGTGCAGAAAAGCAATTGAAAAGACAAAGCTACCCATAATGGGAGTAATCCAAAAAAATCCTGATCTTGATTTACAGTCAAGACATCTAGGATTAATACCTACAAAGGAAGATAAAACTCTTAAACAAAAAATTAAACAAACATCAAAAATTATTTCTAGTTCATTAGATATTGAAAAAATTCTTGAAATTATACAAACTCCTCCTCCTCTTAAAACTCCCGATAAAAAACCTCATAAAAAACCAAAAACTAACATTGCAATTGCTCTTGATAACTCCTTTAATTTCTATTACCTTGATAATTTGGAAGCACTAAAACGAGAAGGAGCTAATCTTAAATTTTTTAGTCCAATTGAAGATAAAGAATTACCCCAGTCTGATGGAATTTACATTGGTGGTGGATTCCCTGAAATTCTTGGAGAAGCTTTAGAGAAAAATCAAGGGATGAGGAAAAAAATTAAAAAATTATCAGAAGAAAATGTTCCCATTTATGCTGAATGTGGAGGACTAATGTATCTAACAAAATCAATTGATTTTGGCGGAAAAACAAGCAAAATGGTTGGTATTTTTGATGCTGAAACAAAGATGACAAAAAAAATGAAATTAAATTATACACAAGGAAATATAATTTCAAAAAATATCATATCAAATAAAAAACATGCAATTCAAGGTCATGAATTTCACTATTCTAAACTTGAGTCTATCTCTTCTGATTCAAAATTTGCTTACGAATTAAAAATAGGTGAAGGAATACATAATCATTTTGATGGCCTGATTCAAAATAACACTTTAGCCTCTTATGGGCATCTATATTTTGATAGTTCAGATTACGCAAAAATTTTTGTAAACAATTGTATTAAAGCATCAAGACGCTGATTCTAACCTAAGGAGATTATAGAGTGCATTTACAATAGCAGAAGCCGACGAACTACCTCCTTTTCTTCCAATATTTGTAATAAAGGGAACTTGCGTAATTTTGGAAAGTTCTTCCTTTGATTCTGGTGCGCTAATGAAGCCTACGGGAATTCCAATAATCAGGGCAGGCTTGACAAGATCTTCCTTTACCATCTGAATTAACTCCAAAAGTGCCGTTGGGGCATTTCCTATCACCACTATTCCACCATCAATATCAGAGGATGCAATTCTCATTGACACCTGAGAACGTGTTTTATTCTGTTTTTTAGCTAGTTCCATCACTTCTGGGCTGGAAATATTGCAAATTATCTTATTTCCAAAATCTTTGGGATTCTGTTTATTCAAGCCACCGATAACACCATTAACATCTACTATTACACTACATCCATTCTTGAGGGCATCAATTCCACTCTCAACGGCATTTTTGGAAAAAATTATCTTGTTTTTACCTGCAAAATCAAAATCAGCAGTTGAATGAATTATTCGTCTGACTATAGGCCATTCTTTCTCATTATAATCATGGTTTCCAATTTCATTTTCAATTATCTCCATGCTTGCATCTTCTATTGATTGACCCTTTTCAGTTTGCACCTTCAACCTCATTTGCCCTTTCAATTATCAAATCAATCATTTTCTCATCTGCTCCCAAGTGTTTAGTGATACATACTTTTTTTAAATTTGATTTTTCAAGAGCTGGTTTAAGATCATTATTGATGTCTGTTTTAACATGTGCCCCTTCATGCAAAAAATAAAAAACAACTACAAGAACTTCTGGATCATTTTTTTTACAATCTTTTATCCCTTCAAAAATATCTGGATGCTCTAATTCCAAGAAACAGCGACTTACATTTCCATACTTTTCCTTTAATCCATCTACAACATAATTCAGTGACATTTGTGCATTTGGATCCTTACTACCATGACCGATCATCAAAACGTCAATATTTTTTTTTGAAATTGAAATGTTATTATTTTCTAAAGATGTTGATATTCTATTTTCAACAAGATTTATCAAAGTTTTATGCATACTCATTGGTTTTGTTACAACAAATTTTACGTCAGTATCTTTCTGAAATTTCATTACCTCAAAAACTGCTAGTTTTACTTTTCTTCCAGGATAGAGAAAATAAGGAACAATAGTAAGCGAGTCGATATCCTGTTTCAATACTTTTTTGATTACATCTTCAATATATGGTGGCTCTACCTCAAGAAAACAATAATCTGTAAAAATATAATCCCTCTTTGCCTTGATCTCCTTACAAATTACCTCTAATTCTTCAGAGACTTCCCTTTCTCTACTTCCCCTATCTATTAGCAATAAGCCTCGTTTCAATCTAAAATCCTCGCTATTGCTATGGTCAAATCAGGTGGGAATTTTTGCTTTTCCACAATTAATTTGCCTCCTGATACTTTAATTGCAGCTGCTTCTGAAACACTGGAAGTACCCTCAAAGGCTTTAACTGTCTTTGATGGGTTCGGCACATAAACATGTGATAATTCTTCTTTGTTTACATATTCAACTGGAACTCCCATTTCCTTTCCAATATCAATTAGTCCCTGAACATCACTTGGTTTTTTTATCGAGACCAACTTTGCAATAGATTTTGGGCTAAGATTAAATTTTGTTAGGCAAATATCGATGCCATCCTTAATTTTTTGCTTTGATGTTTCCCAATGCAAACCAATTCCTATTACCAAAGTAGGAGGGCGATAGATTACGGAATCTTTAAGAAAATTATCATTCATAATTTTATCAGAAATAATTAAGTGCCCTTTGGAATTAGATTCTTTCAAATCCTCCAAGCTATCATAAATTTTAACATTTTTTGGTAATTCTTTAAACCACGTTGTTTTTCCTGCGTCTTGATAAACCCCAATTTTTTCCTCGTTTACCATATGTGCACTTATTTTTGTAACTGTAGAATCATTATCAATCTTCCATCCTAAATTTTTTCCTAAAAGATCTACAGCGATGGTTTTGTTTACATCTGCCGCTGTTGTAATTACTGGCATTGCATTAAGTTTTTCAGCAATAGTTTGTGTTAATTCATTAGCACCACCTAAATGGCCTGATAATACGCTAATTACAAAATTAGTTTTATCGTCAATAACTATTACTGCAGGATCATTTTTCTTATCTTTCAAATGTGGAGCAATTAATCTAATTACCGCTCCTAATGAAAATATACAAATTAACGCTTTATTATTCTTAAATAACTCAATAATTTTTTCAGAGGTAGGTTCCGAATACCAAATGATTTCCTTATCGTTTGAAAATTTAGAGGGAGCATAAACATTCCAATTTGGAAAAATCTCTTTTAATTTGGCAGCAATATTTACTCCATTTTTAGTAATTGCAAGAACTGAAACTTTTTCCACACTCAGAGCGTTCTAAAATTAATAAAATACCTTACTACTAAGATTTTCTTGCCAGTATGTTTCCATCAAAATCAAACAATATTACTTCTAAAGAAACCTTTTCCTCTGAATGTTTCTTCATGTGTTTGTTTGTTTCATCACAAATTTGCTCAAAAAATCCAGTTATTTCATTTTCTCTAATTATTTCTGAAACATGTCTAGCAGTATTTGCTTTTTGAATTTTTTCAATTATAGTTTTATTTGCCCCACAATTTCCAGCTAATTTCGATAAAAATTTCATGTCAACCTTAGATCCCTTGACGTGAGTTTGCTTTACTCCAGCGGCCATTTTTGCTAATTTACCAATAAATCCAACTACATACGCCTTCTTGATATTTTTTTTTGAGCATTGTTGGATTGTATACCCTGAAAAATCTCCCATTTGAACAAAACAATGATCGGGTAAATCTATTATTTTTTTAGCAAAATCTTCACTTCTTCCTCCAGTTGTGAGAACAACCGTATCGTTTCCCATTGCAATAGCGACATCCAGATTTTGTCTAATAGAGGCAGCATAGGATGCAGTAGAAAATGGTATAACAATACCACTAGTTCCTAAAATAGAAATTCCATGCAGTATTCCAATTCGTGGATTGTCTGTTTTTGGACCTAATTCTTTTCCCTTTGGAACAGAAATTATAACTTTGATTCCTTTTTCTAACAAAAGATTACCAGCCAACTCTGTTAAATTCTCTTTAATCATTTTTTTTGGAACTGGATTAATTGCTGCTTTGTTGATTTCCAGGCCCAATCCGGGTTTAGTAACAATTCCTACTCCTTCTCCTCCATCTATCTCAATCTCAGTTTTCTTATCTGTTAAGGACAGATCAACAATAATTTCAGCACCATGTGTGACATCTGGATCATCTCCTCCATCCTTAATTACAGAACAGCGAGCCTTAATTTTTTCAAATTTACATAAATGAATTGGAATTTTTATAAAACTTCCCTTAGGTAATTTAACCTCAACACTTTCAATTTTTGTTTGTTTAATAATTGATAATAATGCAGCCATCGCTCCAGCGGTAGCTGAAGTACCTGTAGTAAATCCTGTTCTTAATTTTTTTTTTTCTGGTTTTTCCACAATACCCATGTCTACATTGACGTATTAATTCTTGTTTGATTTTTTGAAATATATTTAAAATCAAAACCATTTAGAAATGAACATGACAAAAGATTTTCAAATAGTTGTTACTGGTGCAAGTGGATTTGTGGCTAAAAACGTTAGAAAGTACCTTTCTGAAAACAATGTAAAATTAATTTCAATATCCAGGAAAAATTTTAAAAAATTAAAAAATGAAACAAAAATTATTTCCAAGAACTATGATGAAAGAATAATTCTTCCCAAAATTAAAAATTCTTTTGGGTTAATACATCTGGTTGGGATAGGAAAACAATCCATTAAAAATAATTATAATCTGGTTAATGTAGAGTTTACTAATAAAATTATTAATTTATGTAAAAAAGCCAAAATAAAAAAAATTGTTTATAATAGTGGCTTAGGCGTGTATAAAACAAACTCAATTGGTTATTTTATTTCAAAATATGAAGCAGAAAAACTGTTAATAGAGTCTGGTTTGGATTACACAATTTTTAGACCTTCTTATATTGTTGGGAAAGACGATCTTTTCACAAAATATCTGAAAAGGCAAATTAAAAAAGGAGAAATCCAAATTCCTGGCAGCGGGAATTATTCTATTCAACCAATCTACATTAATGATGTTTGCCAAATAATATCTAAATCCCTAATCGACAAAAATTTTAAGAAACAAACTCTTGATCTTGTAGGTCCCGAATCAATTTCTTTCCAAAAATATGTGAAACTTTTCTCCAAGAAAACACCAACTAAAATAAAAAAAATCAGTCTAGAATCTGCTTATCATGATGCAATATCTAACACTAAAAGTGAGTTTGGAGTTGATGATCTTAATCTTTTGGTTGGTGATTTTAAAGGAAATTATCGAAAATTACAAAAGATTACAAAATTTCCGCTTCAATCTATAAGTGAACTGTTAAAGTCCGGCAGACTGTTTTAGGACATCTACTTTGTCAGTTTTTTCCCAATTGAATTCAGGCTCATTTCTTCCAAAAGGACCATTTGCTGCAGTTTTTCTATAGATGGGTCTTTTCAAATCCAAATGTGAGATAATTTCTGAAGGTTTCATGTCAAAATTCTTCCTAACTAGTTCCTCGATATCTTTTTCTGGGATTTTGTTTGTTCCAAAAGTATTAACATACAACGAAACGGGCTCGGCAACTCCTATTACATAAGCTAATTGCACTTCACATCTTTCTGCTAGTTCTGCTGCTACAATATTTTTTGCAATATATCTACACATGTAAGAGGCTGATCTGTCAACTTTAGATGGATCTTTTCCTGAAAAAGCCCCTCCGCCATGTCGTCCAAATCCACCATAAGTATCAACAATTATTTTTCTTCCTGTCAGACCAGCATCTCCATGTGGACCTCCAATTACAAATTTTCCTGTTGGATTAATGTGAATTTTTATTTCATCATTCCAAAGGTTTCCTAAAACAGGTTTGATTACTTTATCTATCATCTCCTTTGTTATTTCCTCTTTAGAAATTTCTGGAGCATGTTGGACTGCAACTACAATTGTTTCTATTTTTGTTGGCTTATCATTTTCGTATTTTACAGAAACTTGGGTTTTTCCATCAGGTCTAACCCACGGTAAAACATTATTTTTTCTAACTTTCGCTAGTTCTTGAGCAAGTTTTTGGGAAAGCAAAATTGGCATAGGCATCAATTCCTCCGTTTCATTTGTTGCATATCCAAACATTAACCCTTGATCTCCTGCTCCTTGTTCTTTTTCTC
This sequence comes from Nitrososphaerota archaeon, assembly GCA_022562615.1. Taxonomy (GTDB): domain Archaea; phylum Thermoproteota; class Nitrososphaeria; order Nitrososphaerales; family Nitrosopumilaceae; genus Nitrosomaritimum. The sequence goes on along the minus strand of JADFOW010000001.1, from coordinate 30,583 downwards.
CTGTTGCTGAAACACCTTGACTAATATCTGGACTCTGAGCGTGAAGTCTAAGTGTTATTTCACAGGAGTCAGTGTCAAACATCAAATCTTTGTTGTTGTAACCAATCTCTCTAATAGTTTTTCTTACTAGTTCTTCTTGCGCCTTTTTATCAAAATTTGCTTTTGAGGTTACTTCCCCCACCACAGCTACAAAATCAGTTGTAACAAGTGTTTCAATTGCAACTCTTGAATCCGGATCTTGTCTAAGAAATTCATCTAAAAAAGCATCTGAAATCTGATCACATATCTTATCTGGATGTCCTTCAGTTACTGATTCAGATGTAAACAGAAAACTATTGGTCAATGGAACCTCTAGATCTTAGAGTTCATTTTCAATTTTGATAAATAAGACGTTATTACCTCTGACTATTACTCTACCATAATTTGCAATTACTTTGTCCCCTTGAATTTCCTCGGCATCAGTCATTATCAGATTCATGTATGAATCAACATTATCCATTTTTCCCTTGTACTCCACTTCATTTTTCAGTCTAACTGTAACTCTCTTTTTTGTACTTTTTTGAAGCACAGTTAATGGTCTTTTTGCGCTACTTTGTGACAATAATTACTCACTTAATTTGGCATCGTTGTTATCTTGAATAAAAGCCTTACCTCTTTGCAAATTTATGAAATCCCTTAAATTTTTTCTCTGTTTTTCTATAACTAACTAAATGATTTCAACAGGATTACAAAAATTAGATGAATTTCTATCAGGTGGAATTCCCTCCAGCGTAATCACCGATATCTATGGTTCTAATGGGACAGGTAAGACCCAATTACTATTTCAAATTTCTATCAATGTCATAAAAAATGGAGGAACCATTCTTTATCTAGATACAACAGGAGGATTTAGACCAGAACGAATTCTTGAGATGCAAAAATATCAAAATTTAGAGGTGGATATTTTAGATAAAATTACAGTTTCTAGAATAACAAATACATCCGAGCAGATAAATTTAATTAAGAATCTTAAGCAGGTAAAATTTTCTCTTGTAGTAATTGATAATATCACTGATTTATTTTCTTATGAGTACAAAACAGAAAAGTCAATCTTCAAAAAAAATTCTTTATTTATGAAACATATGCATGATCTATCTTTAATTGCAATTACCAACAATATTCCAATTATTATTACCAATATGATTAGAAATATTGATGGTAAAGAGGTAGAAAATATGAGAAAAGCAATAGATCTTTTTACGCATATCAAAATTAAACTATCTAAGAATTCTTCAAAATATCATGGAGAAGTAAATTGGTTATTAAACCATCACACCTTTTCGTATATTATAGATACTTGTGGTTTATCTGAACATACTGAAGATTTTTAATGATCACTGTAATAATTAAAATATGGCAGGAATTTTTGATGCTATTCCGGCAATCACTGTAACCTTATTTATAATTGGGCTAGTCGGCGTAATGGTTTATGAAAAATCACGATCAAAAACAATTGAAGAATCTAATTCCTAACTCAAATCTTTATTCCTTATTTAGTAATCTGGGATTTACCAATCTTACAGAAATTCAAAAAAAAGCCTCCCCAATAATATTACAAAAAAAAGATTCTTTAGTTATTGCCCCTACTGGTTCTGGAAAAACTGAATGCGTTATAATTCCAATTTTTTCCCTAGTGAAAAATTCAAAAAAACATGGAAAAATTAAAGTGCTTTACATTACTCCCTTACGAGCCCTAAATCGAGATATCTTTAGGAGGATTACCAAATATGCACAAAACAATGATCTCTCAATAGAAATTAGACATGGTGATACCACTCAACTAGCCAGGAGAAAAATTACTGAAAATCCTCCTGACATTCTAATAACTACTCCAGAAACTCTAGTCATTTTACTCACTCAAATTAAGATTTTAAACGCATTATCTGATCTTGAATGGATTGTCATCGATGAAGTACATGAATTACTTGGGAGTGAAAGGGGTTCTCAACTATCAATAAGCCTCGAGAGACTCCAACTAAATTCAAAGTATCCTCTAACTAGAATTGGATTATCTGCTACTGTGGGTAATTTTGAAGAGGCTGGTAAATTTCTTGTTGGAACTAAAAGAAAATGTAAAATAATTAGAGATTACTCGATTAGAAAATATGATGTAGAAGTAAAATATGTAGATGGAACAATTTCAGATGTAGCTGGAAAAATTGTAGAATATGTTCTAGATCTAAACCTAAATTCACCCATACTACTTTTTACAAACACCAGAGGCGAAGCAGAATTCATTGCTTCTATTCTTAAAGACAAATCTTCCATTAACATTGAACTACATCATGGTTCATTATCAAAGGAAGTAAGAGAAGATACGGAGATTTCACTGAGGGAAGGCAAACGAGGTATTGTGGTTTGTACTTCCTCCCTTGAATTGGGTTTAGATATTGGATCAGTAGAATTGGTTATTCACTATGGTTCTCCAAGACAAGTTTCAAAATTAGTACAAAGAATTGGTAGAAGTAGACACAATAGAAATACATCAGCTAAAGGTTTGATTATTACAAATAATTCGGATGACGAATTTGAAGCTAATGCAATACTTGACCGTATCAAAGAAGGTTCAATTGAATCTCAAAAAATTCATGAAGGTTCTCTTGATGTGCTTGCTCACCATCTAGTAGGAATGACTATGCAATTAGGTGAAATTCAAGTTGATACAGCGTTTGAAATAGTAACACAAGCATATTCTTTTAGAAATTTAAAACTAGAAGATTTAACGAGTGTTTTAGATTTACTTGATTCTAATTATCTAATATTTTTTGACAGGATCAAAATGAGTTTTAGGAAAAAGGGTGGTGCTTTCAAGTATTATTTTGAAAATTTATCTACTATACCTGATATACTTAAATTCAAGGTTTTTGATAGTGTAGGAAAAAAAATCATTGGTTCATTGGATCAAAGATTCGTAGGAGATTTTGGCGATTCAGGAAATATTTTTGTTCTCAAAGGCTCACAATGGAGAATTCTTAACGTTGATGAAAAATCATTTTCTGTCAACGTAGAACCATTTAGAGGTGGAAGGATAACTGTTCCCTATTGGCAAGGAGAAAGCATTCCTATTGATTATCAAACGGCAAAAAAAGTAGGAAATTTCAGAACTAAAGTAAAGGAGGGTTCTTTGAAATTAATTAACCAAACTATTGAAAATTTAGGTTTTGATGAGGTCCCAAATGATAATACAATTGTAATAGAATCTTGCAGATCCGAAGGAAAAATAGTTGTACACTCTTGTTTAGGAACAAAAATAAATTCAACACTATCCACCTTACTTTCTTCAATGTTATCTTCAATTCTTGGATTTACGGTTGATTCGCAATCTGATGGTTACAGAATTGTTTTATCTTCAAGTTCTCGAATTTCAGAAAAACTATTTCTTGAAGTATTAAAAGATGATTATGATCTTTACTCAATGGTAACAGCTTCTTTGAAGGGAACACATAACGTAAATTGGAGAACTTGGTGTGTTGCCAAAAAATTTGGAGTTGTTAGACGAGGTGCAGTTTATGAGAAAAAATCAGCACGATTTTTATATGAAAGATATTTAAAAACTCCTCTTGTAAATGAAGCATTACGAGAATTATTTCATGATAAGTATGATCTAAAAAATACCGAAAAAATTTTAAAAAAAATTAATGAAAATATTATTTCTATTAAATGGTTAGAAGTTGATCACTTTTCAAAGCTAGCTGAACCTATTTTAGATCATACCACAAAATATTATTCATCTCCAATTAATATCGATAAAGGTATTCTTGATCTTGTCAAAGCTAGACTTGAAAAAACAAAACACCGTTTAATTTGTGCTAGATGTGGAAAATGGGAACGAGTAGTTGAAACAAACGAAGTAAAAAAACTCCTAATTTGTCCTTACTGTAAATCAAGACAAATTACTGCAACTTTTTATTCAGACTATGATCTACCAAAAATTATCCGTAAAAAGCATGAAGGGAAAAAGATATCTTCAGATGAAAAACATAAGATTGATCGAGCCTGGAAAGTAGCATCTCTGATAGAAAATTTTGGAAAATTAGCCATTACTGTAATGTCTGGATATGGAATTGGCGCAGATACTGCAGCTAGAATTTTAAGAAATATGGTTGACGAGGAAATAATATTCAAACAAATCTATGAAGCAGAAAGGCAATATATTATAACAAGAGGATTTTGGGACTCCTAATTTTTCCTAGTAATTTTTGAAAATGGGGTTAAGAATAGTTCTATTCTTCCTTCTAGTCCAGCTCTTGCATTAAGTCCAGTTATTGAAATAATTTCTCCAAGTTCACATTTTTCAATTAATCTAGCTTGGTTCCTCCATCCTTTGACCCAAATTTGACCTGTGTCATCTTCTACAAATATCTCAGACAATGCAATAGATTCGCCCGATTTGGTTTGAACCTCTCGTCTTTCTGGAACTTTCAACACTATTGCCTCGATACAATAATTCTCATCGACTTTTACATCATTTATTTTCGTTCTAAGTTTTGACAGGGAGGAAATTGTATTATCCTCATCTAATTTTCTAACAAATGAATTATCATCTAGTGTAATAGAATTCCCATAAACTTTTGATGGCATTAACTCTATTACATCTCCTTCATTGAAGATATTTGTAGAATTTGAAAAATCACTAATATTGAGCAAGTTTTTATTTTTGTCAACTCCTAAAATCATTTTTTTCCCATTCTCATTTGTTGAAATTGAAATAATTCTGGTGATAATTGGTTCTATCTCTTTACCTCCTTCAATTTCAATAATGGTAGATTCATTTCCATGAATTTCCATTCCTTGATTTCCTGATCTTACTTTCACTCCAAGGAGTCTTACCTTAGCATGTTGAGAAATCATATTTGGAATGACAGATTCATCTTGTCCCCAAAGAACCACTTTCATGGCATTTCCATCTTTTCCTTTTAGTCTCATTCTAATGGCTTTTCCAGGTTGGCCACGAGAATTTGTAAATTCCATGCCTGTTATCATTCCATCAATTATTCCTGATAATACCAAATCTTTCTCACCTTCTTTTGATTCACTGACATCTTTTGTTATACTATCAATGTCAGGAATATCACTTTCATTATCGATTGCTTCCAAATTAGAACCTGAACCAATATTGATTGTAGGTTCTCCGTTAAGATCTGATTTTACATATGCTTTGATAATTTTTATCAGGTCGCCTGGTTTAATATTTTCAATTCCAGGAATATTTGCTTTTTCATCCCACAGTTTTACACTAGCTGTAGAATTAGTATCATAAACTGTCATAGTTCTTAGGTAAAATGGGGAACCGTCTTTTCTAGAAAATTGTTTGGCAGGGGACATGTTTAGAACTCTAGTTTCCAAGGAAATCTCTTTGGCACCAGCATAAAGATCTTTTAACCTCATTTCAATTTTTAGTGGTTCAGACAGTGAAATCCCAAAATCAGAGGCAATTAAGAAAATTGCTCCTTGATCGGTAAGGTAACCTGCACCAATTTTTTCTTTTTTCTGTTTAATCATTTCTTCAATCTCAGATCTGGTTAAATCTGTCTTTTGTTCAAGTAATTTATTTAGAAGATTTTCAAATTCAGACATTTCATTGTTTGTAAACACATTCTATTTATAAAAATTTCATTACCTAAATTAATAAGAAGATCACAATTGGTTCATGACTTGTATTAAGGTTGAAAGTTTATCGAAATCTTATGGATCAGTAAAAGCGGTTAACGATATCACAATGTCAATAAAGAGTGGTCAAGTTTTCGGGTTTTTGGGGCCAAATGGTGCTGGCAAATCTACTACAATCAAACTTCTTACCACACTAATTCAACCTTCAGGTGGCTCCCTTACCATTCTAGGAATAGATGCTATAAAAAATCCCTTAAAAGTACGTCATAAGATTGGAGTCGTTTTACAACAACCAAGTTATGAACCAACATTAACTGTTGAAAAATCACTTGAAAAATATGGAATGATGTGGAATGTACCTAAAATTGAGCGTAAAAGTAGGATGGAAAAACTCCTTAAGGATTTTGAACTGATTGAAATTCGCAAAAAGCGAAATGAAGATTTATCCATTGGGCAAAGAAGGAGAGTCCAAGTAGCTCGCGAATTTATGCATGATATGGATCTTTTATTTTTAGATGAACCAACTGTTGGTTTAGATCCAAGTGCCAGAAGAAAACTATTAGATTATTTGAGAAATAAGGTAAAAACTGGATTAACAATATTTTTTACAACGCATATTCTGACCGAAGCTGAATATCTTTGTGATGAAATAGCTATAATTGACAAAGGCAAAATCCTCGCAATCGATACACCTGATGCATTAAAAAAAAGATTTGGTAAGGAAAAAACAATCAAAATTCATTTACTTAAAAATCAACAAGAGATTAAGTCCCTTCTTTCTGGTATTACTGATTGTAAAATTGATTTCAATACTGGAACAAATATCACAATACACTCGAAACAATCAGAATTAGTATTAATGAAAATATTACAAATTTTAAATGATAATGGTATCGAAATAGATGATCTATCTGCAGTTCCCACAAATCTTGAAGAAATTTTCTTAAAAATGGTGGAGGCAAATGTATCCAATCATTAGACTTGTAAATAGAAATTTAACAATCTCTATTAATCCTGCCTTTTTACTTTGGCAAATACTTTTTCCAGTAATTTACATCTTTATTGCCGGATTCGCTTATGGATCATTAATTAAAGAAGTTCCTTTTGGTTCTAGAGATTTAGCCTATCCTGCTTTTTTAGCCTCAGGGATGATTGGATTTAACATTATGAATAGTACTTTGATTTCTGGTATAATTATTTGGAATGATAGAAAATATGGTATGTTTGAACAAATGATGTCGGGACCATTTACCAGGGTACATTATATTTTGAGTAATATTTTTACTATTGGAATTATAGGCTTGGTAAGTGCAGCATTGATTGCACTAATTGGTTATCCAGTATTCTTTGATTCAATCGAATTCTCTTTAGTTACAATACCTTTGATAGTTTTTGCTGCTGTAACTGGTTCAGTTTTGTTTGGTTCATTAGCCTCAATTATTGCGACTAAATTAAGATCTAGTGAAGGATTTAATGTAATTCTTAATACAGCATTTCTTTTCTTTGCTTTTGTTAGTACAGCATTTTATCCAGCTGCTGGTGCACCAGAACCTCTAAGAACTGCTTTTTATCTAAATCCTCTAACCTATTTGGTTGATGTTATTCGTGCCGGAATTTTTGGAGAATTTAACGAATTTGTAATTATGGAAATGGGAATTCTTGTAATAATTGCAACAATACTTTTCATAATTGCAACTAAGCTTCTTACTAAATTAGATTTTTAAAATGTGATTTAGTAGCCCGGCCCAGACTCGAACTGGGGTCAAGGGCTTCAAAGGCCCCTATGCTTGACCGCTACACTACCGGGCTTTCTAAAATTCAGCAGATTATTTCCCTTAATGAACTTTTTATTATCTTTATTTTTTCAAATTACAATCCATTAGAATTCCTAAATTATATTAAATAATTTATGAATTGGATCCTCCATTTGATTTAAAATTCTTTTTCCCTTATTTTCTACTTTATCAGTAAATGATTCAATATAATTTTTAATGGGTTTCAAAATCTTTTGGTATTTAATTCTCTTTTTACAAATTTTTTTTAGGAATAATCTATGGTATAAGCAATTTCTGAATTTGGGACAATGTTCACCTCATTACGACATTAGCTTGAGGAGAATTACAAAATGAAATATGTTTAATAACAAAACCCAATAAAATTTTTGCTGTCTGGAGAGAAAAACCTAATTATCAAATCTACACGGAATTTTATGCTTTATACTCCATTTCTGAATGATAGATTACGAAGACAATAGCTGTTTAGGAGTTTGAATTTACAAACAAATTTTCAAGTATTTATCATTTTAATCACGTTCCATAAGTTTTTCTTAGTCTATTGCATAGGTTTTGATGTAATGGGCGGATCTAAAGTTGTAGTTTATGGACTTAGCACCGAAGGGTATGCAATTGCCTCTCAAATGGCAATGAAGGGTGCTGATGTCTACATAATTGATGAATCCAACCCGTCTGCTATATCACTTAAAGCGGAAATCGCTAAAATCTATCCAAATGTTGCTTCCCTTAAAGAAGATGAACCATTATTAGCAATGGAACCCATTGACATTGCAATTTCTAAGGCTCAATATCTTTTTTTTGCCCCAAGAGTTAGAAAAACTGGACAAGACATCAAAACAGAAATTCACTCTAAATTCAAAGATGCTACTAAATCTTTAAAGAAAAATAGCGCCGTAATCTATACCCTACCTACAGGATTTGGGGGAAATAATGAAAATATTTCATTATTAGAACATGTTACAGGTTTGGAAATTGGAAAACAAATCACTTACTTTTACTATCCTTTAGAAAATCAAACTCCACCCCCAAAAATAATTGGCTCATTTAATGGAAAAGAAGATCCTAAGCTGGCAGAACTCCTATTTACAGAGAAAAATGAAATAAAATTTGTAGCAATTTCTTCATCTGAACATTTTCATGCAATCAATGTATTGTCTAGGTTTTCTAGCCTTTGTAGTATTTTAGAAGTTTGTAAATATGTCCAAGATGATATTACTAAAAATGAACTTTCTTCAAATAATTTTCAAGAAATTTTCTTAGATGATATGGTTACAGGATTATATGATCTTAAATCATTAGGCTCCTCATTTGAAGGCACAAATACTCTAATGTATCTAATTAATGGGAGCGTTAAAGGAATAGATGGATACATTAAAAGATTAATTGATGAAATTCGTGCCACATTGAAGAAAAATGATCTAAAAGCTAGTAGAACTAAGATCGCAATATCTTGGACCATTGATCAACATGCAATGCGAGGAGATAAAATTGAGATGTTACAAAATCTAACTTCTCGGTTACGTGATTATATTGGAGATGTTGAAGCTTATGAGGATCCTCATCTAAATCTATTTCATAGTGACAAAACTACAATTGTGGTAGCTTGCTCAAAACAAGATTTTAAAAATATTGAAAAAAATAAAAAAGATTCTAATCTTATTATTGTAAAAGCAAATCCTTTATGCGAAACTGTTCAATAATAGTATAAATTAGCTTATCAATTATTGTGTTTGAAATGTCTAATGAAAAGAATTCTGAAATTTCTGCTAATGTAATACCTGAAGATGAGGCTAACACAAGTAATGAGTTAAAGGAAGAAAACAGTGACACTTTTTCTTTAGAAGAACTTCAAAATCTTCTTGAAGAAGAAAAAAAAAATCTGAAGATCTAGAAAACAAATTAAAATATGCATTAGCTGATTTTCAAAATTTAAATAAAAAAACACAAGCAGAAATCCAAAATGGAATAAATACAAGAATTACTCAATTTATGATAGAATTTCTTAAAATCTATGATGATTTTATTAGGGCAAAAGAAGTTTTTTCAAAAAATGAAGGAAACATCGAAGGATTAGATTCTATTGTAAAAAACATGGATTCGTTACTTGATAAGAATAATGTAAACCCAATTGATGCTTTAGGAGAAATCTTCGATCCTAAACTACATGAGGCAATTTCGATAATTAATGATCCCAAGCTAGATGACAATACAATTACAAAAGAAATCAGGAAGGGATATATTTCTCAAACTAAGGTTATTAGACCATCGTTAGTAGAAATTTCAAAAAAACAAGGAGAAACTTTAGATGTCTAAAATAATAGGAATCGATTTAGGAACAAGTAATTCTGCCGCATCAGTAATTATGGGTGGAAAGCCAACAATTATTCCCGCAGCCGAAGGGGTTACAGTAGGTGGTAAAGCATTTCCTTCGGTGGTAGCCTTTTCAAAAGATGGGGAGCTTTTAGTTGGTGAACCTGCAAGAAGGCAGGCAGTAACAAATCCTGATGGTACTATAGTTGCAGCCAAAAGAAAAATGGGTACTGACTACGTTTTTAAAATTCAAGATAAAGAGTACAAACCCCAACAAATATCTGGCTTTATCCTTCAGAAAATAAAAAAAGATGCAGAATCTTTTATCGGTGAATCCATTGAAAAAGCTGTAATTACTGTTCCAGCATATTTTGATGATAACCAAAGACAAGCAACTAAGGATGCGGGTACTATCGCTGGTCTAGATGTGGTCAGAATAATTAATGAACCAACAGCTGCATCACTAGCCTTTGGCCTAGATAGATCTAAAGAAGATATGAAAATTCTTGTTTTTGATTTTGGAGGAGGAACTTTAGATGTTACCATTATGGAAATGGGTGGTGGTGTGTTTGAAGTAATGAGTACTTCTGGTGATACCCAATTAGGTGGAACTGATATGGATACAGTTCTAATTGATTATGTTCTTGATGAATTTAAGAAAAAAGAAGGTTTGGATCTTTCACAAGATAGCACTGCAATGGCCAGAATTAGAGAAGCAGCAGAAAAAGCAAAAATTGAACTTTCAACAGTTATGGAAACCGACCTTAATCTTCCCTTTATTGCACAAGATCCTTCCTCAGGTGCTAAGAATCTTGAATTAAGAATAACAAGAGCTAAACTTGATGAATTAATTGAACCTATCATTAAACGTTGTAGACCTTCGATAGAAAAGGCTTTTGAAGATTCCAAACTAAGTAAATCAGAAATCAACAAAATTGTAATGGTTGGGGGTCCTACAAGAATTCCATTAGTGAAAAAATTTGTTAGCGAATTAATTGGAAAAAATGTTGAATCTGGAGTAGATCCCATGGAAGCAGTTGCCATGGGTGCAGCTATTCAAGCCGGTATAATTGCAGGAGATGTATCTAGTGATATTGTATTATTGGATGTAACTCCATTAACTTTGGGAATTGAAACTATGGGAGGGGTGAGAGAACCCCTTATCGAGCGTAACACAACAATTCCAACTTCAAAAAGTAAAATATTCACAACAGCGGCAGATAATCAAACTACAGTCACAATTCATGTAGTCCAAGGAGAACGACCAATGGCTAATGATAATGTATCTTTAGGAAGCTTTAACCTAACTGAACTACCTCCTGCTCCAAGAGGTATTCCTCAAATTGATGTGAAATTTGACATTGATGCAAACGGAATAATCAATGTAACAGCAAAAGATCTAGGAACTCAAAAAGAATCCCAAATTACTATCGAGTCTACTACAAAACTATCTAAAGATGAGATTGAGAAACTCAAAAAGGATGCAGAAAGATACTCTGAAGAAGATAAAAAGAAAAAAGAAAAAATTGAACTTAAAAACGAAGCTGAAAGTTTCATTTACACCACAGAAAAATTAGTTAATCATGATCTTAAAGATAAAATTTCACAAGAACAAGGAATCAAAGCAACTGATGCTATTAAAGAAGTAAAAGAAGTACTGAATAAAGATGTAGAAGAACTCAAACCAAAACTTGAAGCATTAAAATCAACTGTAAATGAAATAACTACCGAACTTTACAAGAATGTTACACCTTCGCCAAGTGCAGATCAGCAAACCACGGAAGGACAACAAGAGCAAACCACGGAAGGACAACAAGAGCAAACCACGGAAGGACAACAAGAGCAAACCACGGAAGGACAACAAGAGCAAACCACGGAAGGACAACAAGAGCAAACCACGGAAGGACAGAATTCTGATTCATCCTCAACCGATGAAAAAAAAAATAACTAGTTCTGAAAGATCATTCGTTTATACATTAATAATGATTAAAGAATAATTCATGACTGCAAAACGTGATTATTATGAGGTTTTAGGAGTTTCAAAAACCACACCTATTAATGAAATTAAATCACAATATCGTAAATTAGCTTTAAAATTTCACCCTGATCGAAATAAATCAAAAGAGGCACCAGAGCATTTTAAAGAAATTTCTGAGGCATATGCGGTAATTTCAGACCCTGAAAAAAAGCAGATTTACGATCAATATGGTCATGCCGGGGTAGACGGTAGATATAGTACAGAGGATATTTTCCAAAGCGCCAGTGCTAATTTCAGCGATGTTTTTGGACGTTCTGGAGGAGGATTTGATTCTATTTTTGAATCAATATTTGGCAGAGGAGGAGGTTTTGGAGAACGACAACAAAGAGGTTCCGATCTTCTTTACCAAACTTTGATTACCTTAGAGGATGTGCTTTCTGGCAAAAAAATGGAAATTGAATTGAAAAAAATTATTGAATGTAATATTTGTAATGGTTCTGGTTGTAAACCTGGAACAAACCAAAAAACATGCAATACTTGTAATGGGCAAGGCCAAGTTCGTAGAACCAGAAGCATGGGTTTTGCTTCTTTTGTAACAGTTGAACCATGCTCCTCATGCAGGGGAAGAGGATCAGTAATTGAAACACCTTGTAGTGAATGTAAAGGCAGCGGAAAGAAAAAAGGAACAAAAAAAATAACGTTTGATATTCCTCCTGGTGTTGATAATGGAGATTATACTATTCCCAATGAGGGTGATGAAATTCCTGGTGGTATTAATGGAGATCTAATTGTACGAATTCGTGTCCAACCTCATCAGAACTTCAAACGAGATAACGCCGATATTTTTTATGATCAGAACATATCTATGATTGATGCTGCTCTTGGTCGCAAGGTAATTGTACCAATCTTGAATGGAACTGAAAAAATAAAAATAGATTCAGGCATTCAACCAAATACTATCATCAAACTAAAAGGAAAGGGATTACCACGAATAAATTCTAGGGGACGTGGTGATCAATATGTAAGGGTTGTAGTAAATATCCCAAAAAAACTCAGTAAACATCAACAAAGTCTGTTAGAAGAATTTCAAAATTCATTTGAATAGTTAGAAATTAAATTAAAGATTGTATTAGATATTGATGCTGTTAATCAACTGAATTCGGAAATTCGGCCAGGTTTATTTTTTGATAAAATCTCTAATTATTACTTGATGACCTTTCCTTACATGTAATGAGTGGAAAGATTTCAATATCTCTTTAATCTTTTCATTATCATAGTATTTTGTATTATATCGACCTAGCATTTTTTTGCAGTTGAAACAATAAATTTCTTTGAATTTCATTTTATCACAAGTTATTGAAACACATTTTAAAAAGCCAGGTAATAAAGAAACTTATTCTAGATTTTCAAGTTTTAAACTGCGGGAATCACCCAGCCTGGCCAACGGTGTAAGGTTCAGATCCTTATCTTCTAGGAGTTCGTGGGTTCAAATCCCACTTCCCGCATACAAATATCATTACTCATTTTCTAAGATTTTCCTAATCTTCTTCAAAAGAAGATTATTTATCATCTCTCCTGAAGCCTTTCCTCTCAAGTCCTTCATAGCAATTCCCATTAAAGGACCAACCGCTCTTTCTTTTTGTTTTTGAATAATTTCTTTATTATCATTGATTATCTTTTCAATGATTTTCTCCAATTTGAAATCATCAAGGGTCTCAATTGAAGTATTTTTCATGGATTCTTCAACAGTCCTTGATTTGCCAGCCATTATATTTTCAAAAATTATTTCAATAGATTCTTTGGTTATTTTTCCGCTTTCCAAATATTCAAATGATTTTGAAATCTCCTCATTTTTTAGTAAATATGAATTTAAACCACTTCTTTCTAAATTGGTTATTGAAGAACAAAGTACTGACGCAATAAAAGTTGGATTAACTTTAGTTTTCTCTATAATTTTTTCAAACAAGTCAATATACTTGGAATCAAAAATTTGTTCGGCAAGCTGAACATTCAAACCATATTTTCTTTGTAGTTCAGCAAGTGATTCATCCCAAGGCTTGGGAACATTATTTTCTGCAGTTTCAAATTCATTTTTTGTTACAAGAATAAGTGGAATATCAGTTTCAGGATACATTCTCGAAGCTCCAGGACGTGGTCTAAGAAACACTGTTTCACCATTTGAAGTGGCTAGTCTAGTTTCTGCTGGAACTCCCTTAATCGCATGATTAATTCTTATTCTTATTGATTCAATTGCGAAATCTATTTTTGATGAAGGTGCTGCAATTATCAAAAAAGCATCCTTTTCATTAATACTCAAAATATTCCTTACAATAGAAAGGTCGCTTTCTTCTATACCGTAATTTGGCAATTCATCTGAATGAAAAACTCCTCCAATTCCATAAAATTTTACCAATTGGCCAATTTCTTTTCCTAATCTAATTCCGTCATATGGAGAATATTCAAACATTCCTGCAAAATTTGGTATTTTTATTGCCTTGATTAAAGAATTATCTCTTATTGCTTTTTGAATTATTTTTGATTGACAATTTTTCCAATCATCTGTTATCTCGAAAATATGGTCCCTTGAAATTCCGTCAAAATTAGAATTTTGTAATTTTTCAGCAATTTTGACCATTCCATGCTGCCTTTTAGCCTCAAACTCTACTATCTTTTCTAATTGACCTAGTTGTTGTACTCCTTTTATCTCAACTACTGCTCCGCCATTTTTTACGGATACATTAACATCTTGTCTTATTGAACCAATACCTCTTGTGACTTTTTTTGTACTCCTTAGGAGCTTGCCAAGAGACAATGCAATTTTTTTAATTTTTGATGGCTTGGCTTCAACCGGATCTAGTGCAATCTCAACAAGTGGTATTCCAAGGCGATCAAGACTATATTCCCTTATCGATCCCTTGTCTCCAAGGAGCTTTGCAGAATCTTCTTCTAGACAAATTGATTGTACACCAATTTTCTCACCGTCAACATCGATATATCCTCCTTGTGAAATTAACATAGTTCGCTGAAAACCTGTGGTGTTTGACCCATCAATTACTGTTTTTCTCATCGGATAAATTTCACTAAAAATATTTGATTTTAGAGAACAAGCAATAACCAGAGCAATTTCTTTTGCATCTTTATCTAAATTATGTGGTGGTTCCTCATCTTGTTCTACTAGACAACTACTTTGAGGATTTACATAATACATTATTGTTTTAGACTTTGATTTTTCAAATAATGAGGCAGGATCATATTCTCCTAATTCACTTTTTACAGCTCGGAAATTTCTTTGAAATTTTTTAGTATATTCATCTGATTCTATTGGTGTACAATTACAAAATAGTTTTTTGTTGGTATCTAGCTGCTGATGAATTTCCAATCCAACTTTTAACCCCACATTTTCAATTGAAAATTCAGACGATTCTTTTCACACTCATTTTTTTAGTACGACATCTCAGAGGCAATATTTTCAAGCATAATTTTCTTTATTTCTTCATTATTCTGTGAATTACCTAATGCCCACATTGCTTTAACCAAAGCTACTTCAGGTATCATATTCTCCAATGGGATTATTCCTAAATCAAGCAAATCTCGTCCACTTTCATATACAGTCATACCTATTCTACCATCAATACACTGCGAAGTCATTCCTAGGAAAATGTTTTTCCCGTGCGCTTTTTTTACACAATCGTACATAGTTTTTCCAATATGCCCAAGCCCAGTTCCTTCGAAGATTATTGCCTTAAAACCCATGTCAATAATTTTGTCCAAAAGCCTTGGGTCATATCCTGGATGATATTTTACTAAAGCCACTTTTGTATCCAGATTAATTTTAGGTTTGAATTCTTTTACTTTAAAAAAATCATCTTTAACGTTTCTCTGAATTTTATTGTTGATGATAATATATGCCGGGTCACCTCCAATTGTTTGAAACGCGCTTCTTTTACTTGTATGATTTTTTCTTACCCTTGTACCAAAATGACATGCAATAGTTTCATCACTTTCATTATGATGCATTATAACATAAACCCCATTAGTTTTACATTCCACAAGAAATTTTGTTGCCCCAATAAGATTAAGAGCAGCATCGGAAGAAGCACGATCTGAGGATCTTTGAGAACCAACAAGCACAATGGGAATAGGATATCCTGCTAATGCAAAGGAAAGAAATGATGATGTGTAGTGCATTGTATCTGTTCCATGTGCAATAATAATCCCGGAATAATCCGAATTTGAATATTCAATTAGTTTTTTTGCAATTTGTAGCCAATGATCTGGTACAATATTTTCCGAATATTCGGAAAATATGACTTCGGTATCTATATTAGCAATTTTGGCAAGTTCAGGTACAGACAAATTTAATTCTTCAGCAGTTAAAATTGGAGTAACAGCCCCTGTTCTATAATCAACTTTACTGGCAATTGTTCCACCTGTAGATAAAAGCAGAACTTTGGGCAAAGAAGGATTTTCTTCTAATTTTTGGAATGTATCTATACTTTTTCCAGACGTAAATAATTTTTCGATTTTTTCAAGTTTGTCTATCTCTAGTCCAACATTATATCCACTACTCAATTTGAGAACAATGTGTTTATCATCACTATGCTCATATCTGGGCATAATTATTCCAGAATAGGTTAGGTCTCCTACTAATTTGACTGTATCACCAACTGCAATATCATTTGATTTTAGAAACTCCAATGACCTTCCAACGTATCCGGTATATTCAGGCATTTACGAGAATTACGTTTTGTCTAATTAATAAAAACTACCTATAATAGGAAGCCACTAGTTTTTCGCCCAGCTTGAGGTCTTTTTGATCCTTCACTTTCTTTACTGCTTCCTCAAAATGTTTCATTCCAACCTTGGCATTCTCCGAGTTCTTATCAACTGCCTTAAGGTCTGGATTTTTATCTAAAAATTCATGGATGACTAATGAAACAGCAGTGTTGGAAATTGCTGCAACATCTGCACCACTTAATCTATCTGTTAATTCTGCAAGCTTATCATAATCAATATGTTGTGGGTCGCTAATTTCATCGATAGTTGGGATTCCTTCTGCACCAAGTTGGATAATCTTCTTCCTACTTTCTTTATCTGGAAGTGGAATTTGAATAATTTTATCAAATCTTCCTGGTCTGAGTAGCGCAGGATCAATCATATCTGCTCTGTTAGTAGCCGCTAAAACCACTACTCCATGCATATTTTCCATACCATCTAATTCAGTTAGTAATTGACTAACAACTCTTTCAGTAACAGCCGTTTCGCCACCTGCACCTCTAACGGGCGCAATTGAATCAATTTCATCAAAGAATATTACACATGGTGATGCTTGTCTTGCTCTTCTAAAAATTTCTCTTATTCCTCGTTCAGATTCTCCAACCCATTTTGATAATAGTTCAGGACCTCTCACAGAAACAAAATTTGCCTCACTTTCTGTGGCAACTGCTTTAGCTAAAAGTGTTTTTCCTGTACCACTAGGACCGTGAAGCAAAATTCCCCTTGGCATTTTATGTCCTAATTTTTCGTAAAGTGCAGGATACTTCATTGGCCACTCAACGGCTTCTTGGAGCTCTCGTTTTACATCTTCTAATCCTCCAACTTGATCCCAATGAACATCTGGATTTTCAATGAAAACTTCTCTCATTCCAGATGGAGTAACTTCAATCAAAGCTTTTTGGAAATCTTCTTGGTTTACAATAAGTTTATCAAGAGTTTCTGAAGATACCTTTTCCTCCTCCAAACTTATTTCAGGGAGTAATCTTCTCAAACATTTCATTGCAGCTTCTTTACAAAGGTATTCTAAATCTGCTCCAACATAACCATGGCTTACAGAAGCAATTTTGTCAATGTCAACCTCTTCAGTTAGTGGCATGTTTCTGCTGTGAATTAAAAGAATGTCCTTTCTTCCTTTTTTGTCTGGAACTTTGATTTCAATTTCTCTGTCAAATCTTCCTGGTCTTCTTAGAGCAGGATCAATGGCGTTTGGCCTATTTGTGGCAGCTATTACAATTACTTTACCTCTGGACTCTAAACCATCCATTAAGGACAACATCTGTGAAACAACCCTTCTTTCCACTTCCCCAGTCACTTCTTCTCTTTTTGGTGCAATGGAATCTATTTCATCTATAAAAATTATAGAAGGTGATTTTTCTCTAGCTTCCTTGAAAATTTCACGTAATCTAGCTTCACTTTCACCGTAAAACTTACTCATAATTTCAGGACCTGATATGCTAATAAAATGAGCTTGACTCTCATTTGCGACGGCCTTTGCAAGTAAAGTTTTTCCAGTTCCAGGAGGGCCAAATAACAAAACACCTTTTGGGGCTTCGATTCCTAACTTTTCAAATATTTCAGGATGTCTTAATGGCAACTCTATCATTTCTCTGACTTTTTTAATTTCATCTCCAATTCCACCAATATCTTCATAGGTTACTTGTGGAACTCCTCGTAATGTTTCTCCCTTTTCTGCGATATGGAATACGGTCTTTTGAGTAATCAATACTGCATCAGCTGCGGGCGTAACGCCAATAACTTGAAAAGTTAGACGTCCACCAAAATATGGAACCATCACATTATCGCCCTTGATTAAAGGAACGCTTTCTAATGCATCTGCTAGATATCGTTCATCAATTGGAGGAATTGCTTCAAGTGGGGCTACCACAACTTTTTCAGCAGCAACTGCTTTGATTTTTCTTACAGTAATAGTATCGCCTATTGCAATTCCTGAATTATTCCGACCTAAACCATCAATTCTAATAATTCCCTTTCCTTCATCTGAGGGATAAAGTGGAAGACATTTTGCTACAGTTCTTCTTTTACCTTTAATTTCAATAACATCACCAGTTGATGCCCCAAGTGTATCCATAGAGTCATAATCAATTCTTGCGACTCCACGACCAACATCTCGTGTATAAGCTTCTAGTACTTTCAAAGAAAGGGCATTTTGACTCATATTGGAAATTTAGTCGCCTAATTTTTATACCTTTGTGGTATCTAAATTGAAAACATTAAACAATCACAAGCTTAAAATTTCCAGTAAAAAGGGAACGATCTACTTGGGCAAAAGACCATTAGTAAGAAGACGTGGCCGCGGAGGACATCAATTTAGGTCAACTTCAACTGGTAAAGTAGGACATAAAGCAAAGTATCCACGTTTTTCATTATCTGAACAACATGCAGGTGAAATAATCGACTTAGTTCATGAGCGTGGTAGAGAGGCTCCACTAGCCAAAGTGAGATTTGAAGATGGTTCTGTTTCTTTCGTCCCTGCAATACTTGGAACAAAAGTAGGAACAACTTGGAATTTTGGCTTAAAATCTAACCTTGAACAGGGAAATGTTATCAGTATCCAGAATATTCCTGATGGAACTACTGTTTGTAATGTTGAAAGGCATTTTGGTGATGGTGGTGCTATTGTAAAATCTGCTGGAACCGATGCCACCATTTTCTCTCACGGTGAAGAGGGGGTAACATTAAAACTTCCTTCCGGAAAATTCATTACTCTCAACCCCAAAAATCGAGCAATGATTGGTACCCTTGCTGGAGGGGGTTCTACTGATAGACCCTTTATGTTAGCAGGTAACAAGTGGCGTAGTTTTCGAGCAAAAGGACTAAAGTATCCAATTGTAAGAGGTGTGGCACAAGCAGCATATGTTCATCCACATGGTGGTGGTAGACATCAACATGTTGGACAGAGTTCTACAGTTTCTCGTAATGCGCCACCAGGTGCAAAAGTGGGAAGTATTGCTGCAAGAAAAACTGGTCGAGCTAGAATTAAAGAAAGAAGGTAAGTTATGTGTTCATGCAAAACCCAAAACTGATTAATGACTAGATAATTCAAAATTCTTGATGGCTGAGCAAAGAGTTAGAGTTCTTATTAAAGGAAAAGTACAAGGTGTATTTTTTCGACAAGCTCTAAAAGTAAAAGCTAAACAAAAGAATGTCTTCGGATGTGTAAAAAATCTTACTGATGGACGTGTAGAAGCTATTCTTGAGGGTGATGAAGAGAATGTAAATAATTTAGTTGAATGGTGTCATGGTGGACCAGCTAATGCTAGAGTTGAAGATATAGAAATTAGAAATGAAAAGTTTTCAAATGAATTTTCAAAGTTTGATGTTTTGTATTAACAAATAACTTTATTTTTGATTTTGAATTTAATACAAAACGAATGATAAAATTAATGGTAGCAGATCTGCTGGCTCCAGTCTAGACGAATAACCCCATTTCAAGGCATACAAGATCCGCCACGTTGACGAGGAAGCGTGGATGCTCCATCTTAGGATTGCTCCCTCCCGGACCTCATCCCTTTCGATGGTTCGGTCTTAGAAGTTATCCCTTCGGATAATTCTAGACCTGCAACCACCCGCCTCGGCGTGATTTCATTTCCGCACACCAAGCGGGAATTACTTATCTAGAGATTTACCCAACAGTTACTGATCTCTGCATATAGCCGGTTTCAGAATAGGGCACGGCTAGCACCCTGATCCTCCCTACTACCATTTTTTCTTCAAAGTTATTGTTATATTTGCATTAGGTTTTGTTTTCTTTTAGTTTTAAAACCATATTACAGACGGAACAAGTAGTTCCAGTGCATTCACTTCCACACTTTTCACAAATCATCTTCTGTTTTTGATTTGAACCTTTAACAATTCGAGATACCTTGATTATTGATTGATATAGATTATTTTTAATTCCACTATGTCGTTTTTCTAAAGAATTTAGAAACTCACGAATTTCTGTTCTAATCCCTTCATTCATGTGTGGACATGGTTCTGATTGAAAAGGAATATCATTTGTAAATGCATAAAATACAATTTCTGATTCATAAATTTCACAAAATGGCTTTATTTTTCTTAAAGAATTTCCAGAAGTATCCGGATCCATCCAACCAACCTTACTTGTATCACCAGATAACATGTTTATGATAAAAGTCTGTAAAGTATCATCTAAATTATGACCCGTAGCTATTACATTTGCACAAATATCTTTTGCTGCGTATTCCATGGCTCTTCTCCGTAAAGTTCCACAAATAGAACAAGATGATATTTTTTCATTTCCCCTCAAGTCTAAGGCCTCATCTAACGACAATTCAAATAATTCTTTATAGGAATATACCTTTAGATCGACATTTAGATTTTTACAAAATTTTTCTACAATTCCTAATGCCTCGTCTCTGTAGCCTGGTATTCCTTCATCTATTGTGATTACTTTAATTCTGAAGTTATGATTTGCAGCCATTTTATTCATAATATTTAGTAGTGCAAGCGAATCTTTTCCACCAGAAACTGCAACTGCTACAAGTTCGTCATTCTGAATCATTTTATATTTTGAAATAGTTTTAGCTGTTTTTCGAAGTATAGAATTTGAAAAACATTCAGAACATAATTTCTCTCCAGAATATTTTCGAGTATATGCTATCTGGTTTTCACATCTATCACATTTCATTAAACTCGCTTAAAATTTTTAAGTAATTATTCGTTAGGAATTTACTAGATTGTAAACCAGCCAGTTTTGATATATGATAATGCAATGTTTAATCCAAATATCGTAAAGGTAAGACCATAGATTCCCCACATTATTCCATTAACTGCTTTTTCTGATACCCTCTTGTCAATGATGGTATGAATGAATTTTCCACCATCCAATATTGGTAATGGCAGCATGTTGATTATACCTATGAAAAAGGAAATCATCCATAACCATAACAAGAACATTGTCACATTGAAATCCACATTTGTCCAGTCAATGAAATTCATTACAGGTTTGTAAGCAGATGAGCTGTCTCTCATAATTCCTATTAATCCTCTTTCAGGATCTTCAGGTGATGGCATAATTTCAATTAAATAATCTAAATTTTGTCCGTCTCTTAGTACAGATACCTGTGCAGTATCTCCCGGACTTAGACTGGGAAAATCTATCGGGCTCAAAATTGGTATGCCATTTATTGAGGTGATAATGTCATTTGCTAATAATCCAGCTTGTTCTGCTCCCGAATTTTCTATGATTTCAAGTATCAAAACACCATTAGGTAATTCATAAAATGTGTTTGAAATAATTTCTCCAAATAGTGGAATGCCCTCTAAAACCATTCCAAAAATTGGATTTGTTAACATAATAGCACCTAAAACAATTGCGAACATTACATTTGATGTAGCACCTGCTCCGATCACTCTTAATTTTGAAATCTTTTTTGCCTTGTTGAAATCTTCCTCATCTGGTTCTACAAATCCTGCAAACAAAGCAATGAATATCGCAAATCCACCTGTCTTGATCTTTATTTTTTCTAATGCAGCTACTATGCCATGTGCTCCTTCATGCATAACTAGTACAATTGGTATTGATAGTAAAAAGAATGCAATAGCTGGTGCAGAAGTTAATGTTACTCCTGGAATAAGTATTGTTAATTCTTGAAACTCATTTTGTGCAACAAAAAAGTTTGATATATTATTTAGCAAAAAGTAAAATGCATAACCCATCATTATAAAACCCGAAATTACACTTACATCAGCAAAAACCCTGATTCCTCTACTTGTTCTACTTAGAATTTTAATGAGAACTGAATTAACTTGTTTGTTTTTGTAAATAAGACTGTATGGCTTTATCTCAACGCCGTATTTTTGTAATTTTAGACCTTTTGCAGTTACAAAAATGATAACCCAAGCTATTAACACATAGATAATTGCATTCTGAGTAATAAAATCAAATTCCAAACTAATTGTTAATTTTTTAAACCTCGGCCATTTATCGTTTACTATGAAGGCAATAATAATTATCTCAACTTATCCAGACAAAAAATCTATTATCAAAATTTCAAATGAGCTAGTTAAAACCAAACTAGTCGCATGTGTTAACATTACCAAAATTTCTTCAATTTATGCCTGGCAAGGAAAAATTGAAAATACATCTGAATATTTGGCTATATTCAAGACCACCAACAAAAACAAAAAAATTCTCAAAGAAAAAATCAAATCAACTCATCCATACGATGTTCCTGAAATTGCCGAAATTGATGTTCTTTCAATTAACAAACCTTATCTTGATTGGTTAGTGAGCTCAACTACTTAGGATTCAACAGGGAATCGTAATAAAGAAACAATTCCTCCCAGACCAGTTACTCTAAGACCAATATCAGTTGAAGAATCAACTCCGTATATTTTTACACCCTTGCTTTCTGCATCATTAAGAAAATCAATGATTTGCTTTTCATCATGTGCTTGGATTATTTTATCTGAAAAAACAAGTGTTTCAACTGCACCAAATTGATTTGCTTTGAATGTCTCTTCAAAACCCATAGTAAACTTTCG
The DNA here is from genome assembly GCA_022562615.1 of Nitrososphaerota archaeon. GTDB lineage: Archaea > Thermoproteota > Nitrososphaeria > Nitrososphaerales > Nitrosopumilaceae > Nitrosomaritimum. The sequence goes on along the minus strand of JADFOW010000001.1, from coordinate 7,549 downwards.
ACTTTTTTTGTTGGCCATAATCATAATTTCATCAATAATGGAAAAAACTTTGGCTAACTTGCTTTCAGACATTATCTCTTTCATAGTCTGAGATTTAGTAAAGGTGTAAATACCATCTTCTCCTCCGGAGTCAATTCCTTCTACAACCTGAATTTTATATTTCTGAGTTTGAGGTTTTTGAAGAAAATTCGCAAATCGCTTTTTTGTTTCTCCAGGTCCAAAAATAACAATAGAGTCTGCTTCTTTGATAATTGAAAGTAATGCTTGCTGGGCTTGACCAAAAAATTTTTCGATATTAAAATTAGTTTTGTATCTTTTTCCCCCTGACCCTGAATAAATATTTGGAATAAACTGCAAATGGGTTCCCTGCAATCTGGCAATTCCACAATCACCTGTATCAATGGCAACTAACAAAAAACCAGTTTGTTTATTTTTGGATTCAACTAAATTCTTTTCAACAGATAACCAATTCTTTTTTGTAATTGTAATGCCATCATTTATTTTAAGAATGAATGAATGATGTGATCCATGAGGTACCAATTCATTACTTGATTCAGAAATTGTTCCCCCAATCCTTAATCTATCCAAAACATCATCAAGTGAAATTTTTTCTACAGTTAGTACAACTCGTATCTTAATCCTTTCTCCTTTATCAGGTCTTGAATAATCCTTCTCTTGTTTGATTACCCGTGTAGTGTCACCCACTACCGTATCTCCCTCTTTGATTATCCGTCTAAGATTGAATAAATCATCAGAATCTTCAGGAATTACAGAGATTGAATTTCCATCAATAATCTTTGAAATCATGATATTCCTCTGGAATCCAAAGAAAAAAGAGTTTAGCTAGTAACTTCTTTAGGTTTTTTATCCTCAGTTTTTTTCCTTAGATAATTTTCCACCCAATCTAAGGTAAGAACACCTGATTCAGCTAGATTTGTTAATGAGTTTGAAGAGGCCTCTCCTGTTACTTTTCCGTTATCCCTTTTGATCTGACGCCACTTTAACGAAGTATTCCCACTTTTTGAGTTGTATATTATTCCGAGTATATCTCTTGCATTAACAAAAGTTATGTCTCGAATTTTTTTTAGAGTGACCTTATCGGCTGCTTCAACGTAGATCGAACCAAGATCTTCTTCTCGTTCAGCAAAAACCTCATTGTCATCCAAATAACTCCTTGGGGCATAGGATTTACAGGTACTTGATATGATAAATCTTCTAAAATTTTCCAACGAACTTGCCATATTAATTGTAACCATTTTGAAAGATTGAACAATTCGCCATTTATCAAGCTTTTTGAAAGACTCAATTAGTATCAGAGTGAATCCTGCTTTGCAGGCTGTGATGTTCTTATCCCTATGATTGATGATGAGGATCTTGAGTTCTGAGCCTGCCCCTAGAATTTTTATGGTAGAACGATTGGTTTAATTCGTGAAATCCTTTACAGAATATCTTGTATATAATATAAAAACTCGAAGAGCATTTGTAAACATTACACCTGAGGTTAGAAAATTAGTTACAAATAGCAATGTCCAAGAAGGGCTATGTCTTGTAAATGCAATGCATATCACGGCTAGTGTTTTCATAAATGATAATGAAAGTGGCTTACATCAAGATTATGAAAAATGGCTAGAAGGACTTGCACCACACGAACCAATAGAACAATATGATCACAACAAAACAGGTGAGGACAATGCAGATGCTCACTTAAAACGACAGGTCATGGGACGAGAGGTTGTTGTAGCAATAACCAAAGGTGAATTGGATTTTGGTCCATGGGAACAAATTTTCTATGGCGAATTTGATGGGCGCAGACCAAAAAGAGTTTTAGTAAAAATTATTGGTGAATAATTAACCTATCCAAAGTCTACATCCCTTTTCTGACTTTGTGATTCATTTTTTCTTGCAGCCTCTCTAAAGGCATCCTCATGATTCTGGGGACCGTGACCACATTTTACACAAGCAATTTTGAAGCCATCATCATTTTTTTGAAAGGTTTTACAACCGCAAAAACATCCCATATTTCTATTATTTTATCAGATGATATATCTTTTAGGATAATTAGCTATTCTTTAGTTTAATTTTGAGTTTCTGTTTTACAACATTCACCCATTGGAATTTCATGATCATGAGGACATTTTCTAGGGTGTTTCAACATTGTACAAAGCGCATCAGTAAATTGTTGGTTCATATGATGTTCAATACCGCACACCATTTCTTCATCAATATCCACCTTAAGTGCATCCTCCATAAGAACTTCTAATAATCTACTATTCCTCATCATATTGGCCCCAACTTTCTCACCTTCTTCAGTGAGAAAAACTCCTGCTTTGTTGTAATTTACCAAAGTTTTTTCATTTAATTTTTTTAGCATTTGCACAACACTTGGCTGTCTAACATTCAATATTTGTGCAATGGTACTAATTTTCACTTGTCCCCCTTGTGCCTTAATGTTCCAAATAGCTTTTAGATACATCTCAATGTGTTCTGCGTCAGCAGTTCCAACAAAAAGAGTTTCATCCTTTGATCTATCCATATTAGATCTCTTTTGAGTCTTTTAATAAATATTCGAAATATTCTCTTGCAAAAACAGCCAACCCAGCATGATCTGCCCATATTGCAACTATTTCACTCGATTTTACGTCTCCTCTATCTGGGCCTAATAAAATTACGACATATCTTTTATCACAAATTATCCCCCCTCCAAACAATCCCTCTTTGACTTTTACCTTTGCCACTCTTTTGATAGCAACTGTTGAATCTTTATCCAATTTATCAGAAGTAAGAATAGTAATTTCAACCCCTTTATCGTGAAGTAATCTAAGTTTTGGTAAAGCCAATTTAACCAATTCTTGCCCTGCTTCAGGAATTGCAATCATTACTTCCTTTCTACAGGAATCAACCATTTCCAAAATTTTTGCAGTAATATTTACTGCACCTGAAAGTACCCAAATTTCTGGTTTCTCACTTGTTCCACTTTTTTCATATAATGGAACTAATTCACTCAAGATTATTTTTTGATTTGTTGAAAAATCTTTTTCCTGATTTTGTTTTGTGGTTTCTAAACCTGTAGAGGGTGACTTTGCAAAATATTTTGTGGGCCTTGAATTATCAGAACCTATCCATCCTTTTTCTTCAAGCGTACCTAGTACTTCATAAATTTTGGAATATGGAACTCCAGATTTTTGGCTAAGGTCAGAAGCTGTTAGCTCCCCATCTTTTAGTAAAGAAGTAAATGTCCTGATTTCATAACTAGTTAAGCCTATTTTCTCCAAAGCACGTCTGGTTTTATCAGATATGTTCAATCGATCTAAACGATCTGTTTTGTTATTTAAATTCGACAAGTCCATTACCTAAATTCCACACGGGGGTGAGTATGAAATTGATTATATACTATTTTAGAAAGTTTTCAATTATAAGATGGCTTTAATCCAGATTTCCAATCAATCAACAAAAAATCTAAGCAAGAAATCTACCATAAGATTCACCCAAAGTATTTGTCCTGATTGTAATATGATTTTGGATGCTGAAGTTTTTGAAAGAGATGACAAAGTCTACATGACAAAAATTTGTCCAACGCACGGTGAGTGTGAGGAATTATACTTTGGTTCTTACCAACTGTACAAAAAATTCAGCACATACTGGGTAGATGGAAAAGGAGCCCATTCTCCAAATGTTATGATTGACAGGTGTTCATGTCCAAATAATTGCGGATTATGCTCAAACCACTTATCTCACAGCGGATTGGCAAACATGATCGTTACTAATAGATGTGACTTGACATGTTGGTATTGTTTCTTTTATGTAAAGAAAGGCCTTGAGGGAGCTTACATGTACGAACCAGATCATGACCAAGTTAGAGCAATGATGAAGACTTTAAAGGCTGAAAGACCAATTCCTGGAAACTCTATGCAAATTACTGGTGGTGAACCAATGCTAAGAGAAGACATTACCGATATTATCAAAATAATGAAAGAAGAAGGGGTCGATCATATCCAAATGAACACAAATGGTATTAGACATGCCATGGATCCTGAAGCAGCAAGAGAAGTAAGACTTGCTGGATGTAACAATTTGTATCTTAGTTTTGATGGTGTAACTCCTAGAACAAACCCTAAAAATCACTGGGAAATTCCTTATGCGCTTGATAGTTGTAGAAAAACTGGAACCAGTGTTGTATTTGTTCCAACAGTAATTAAATCAATTAATGATCACGAGTTAGGTGGTATCATTAGATATGCCCAAAAGAACATGGATATAGTTCATGCTGTTAACTTCCAACCAGTTTCACTAACTGGAAGAATGGGCAAGTCTGAGCGTGAAAAATATAGAATTACAGTCCCAGATTGTATTCAAAGAATCGAAGAGCAAACAAATGGTGAAGTAACTATTGATGATTGGTTCCCAGTACCAAGTTGTATGCCACTAACAAATGTAATAGAAGCATTTTCAAGTAAACCAAAGTATGAACTATCAATACACTTTGCATGCGGTGCAGGAACATATGTTTTTGAAGATGCAGAAACAAAAAAGTTTGTGCCATTAACAAGATTCTGTGATATTCAGGGAATGCTAGAACTATTTGAAGACAAAGCCGAAGAGATTCGTTCTGGTAAAAACAAATACTTTACAATGCTTGAAGTTGTCAGAAAACTAAAGGGCTTTGTTGATACAAAGAAACAACCTGCAGGATTAAACATGGCAAAGATGTTTGGAAATATCTTGATGAAAAGATCGTTTGAATCAATTGGTTCATGGCATGTCAAAGGACTGTTCTTAGGCATGATGCACTTCCAAGACAAATACAATGAAGATCTCGAAAGATTACAGAGATGTGATATTCATTATGTAACACCGGATCTTAGAATTGTTCCATTCTGTGCATTCAATGTAATTCCAGAATGGTATAGAGACAGAATTCAAAAGAAATATTCCATCACTGTAGAAGAATGGGAGGAAAGGGAAGGTGTCAAACTTGAAGACGGTCTTTATAGAGGATTAATGAGACGTGGAGCAGGAGATGAACTAGCTGCTGGTTGCGCAAAGAGCCAGATGTTCCATGAAGCAGCACAAGCTACGACATAAACCTGATTTAAAAAATTAAAAATTCTTTATTCAAAAGAGTAATAACCACTAAAGTTAGCGTCAATTTGATGAGTACTCAAGCTCGATTATTCAGAATTGGTACTTTTGATTTCAGATTAAACCACCTCTTGGTGATTGGAGTATTAGTTTTATCATTTTCAATATCATTTTTGATTAGATCTCAAGCCGCAGAATTTGGTTCTGAACTAAATGAATTTGATCCTTTTTTTAATTTTAGAGCAACGGAATTCATTGTAGAAAATGGCTATTCAGAATATTTTGATTGGCATGATGATAAGAGTTGGTATCCTGGAGGAAGAAATATTTCTGCAACTTCACAGGTTATGCTTCACATGACAGCTGCTGTAACTTATCAGATATTTGGAGGAGATTTGAGTCTGTATGATTTTACCATTTTATTTCCCGTAATTTTTGGCTCATTAACTGTAATAGTAATTTTTGCACTAGTTAGAGCAATAGGGGGAACAACAGCAGGACTTTTTGCAGCCATACTGTTTTCAGTGTCTATGCCAATTTTGATGAGAGGAACTATTGGATGGTTCAAATCAGAACCATTAGGAATATTTTATGGGGTATTGGGTCTATACTTTTTTTTGAGTGGAATAAAATCAGAAAATAAGAAAATTGCAATTTCTAAATTAATTGTAGGAGGAATAATCTTGGGATTGGGGCTTGCTTCTTGGGGAGGAATACAATTTTTTGTTATTCCAATTGGAATGTTTATTCTAGTACTCCCATTTGTTAGAAAAGATCATGAATTTATTATTTGGAGTATCCCTATTTTTGTAACGTCATTTTTGTTGACTGCGCTAATGTTTGAATTTGTTGGAACAGAGTTTGTATTTGGTTTAGGTGGTTTTTCATTAATTGTACCTACAGGATTTTTAGTATCTTGTATAATTATTCAAAAATTCAGCAAAATCGAGAATAAAACAAGAAATGGATTGATCTTTTTGTTTATGATAATAATCATTGGTTCATCTTTGATGGTAATTAATGAGGAAGCTCGATTTTTGCCATTACCAAGTTTTCGTTACTTAAATGCAATAAATCCATTTCTTACTACAACCATTCCATTAGTTGACTCCATAGCTGAACATGCAACTACAACTCTTGCACAATCATTCTTCTTCCATTCCATTCTGATGATTTTTGCTGGACTTGGAATTTGGATTATTCTAAGTAAAAAATCTAAAACTATTTTAAATGTAAGAAATGACATGATAGCTTTTTCTTTAATAATTGGTTTAACAGGAATTTATGTTAGCTCTGCTTTCATTCGATTAGAAGTTTTTGCTTCCATTTCACTAATTATATTATCATCATTGGGACTATCAATTTTAATTAAAGAAATTTTTGGCAATAAAAATATATACGAAAAATTCCGTACGGGAAAAATCATCAAAGTTTCTTTTTTGGCTGTGATACTAATTCTACTTATAATACCTCTTATGTACCCAAACTCAAACTGGATTAATGCTGCAAAGGCTCCTCCAACTATCTTAAATGGTGGTTCAGCTTATGGTGTTTCCACCAATGATTGGACGGAACCATTGGAGTGGATAAAAAACAATACTCCAGAAGATTCTGTAGTTGCTGCATGGTGGGATTATGGATATTGGATTACTACAATGTCAGATAGAACTACCCTGGCAGATAATTTTACTGGCAATCATACTCGAATTGAATTAATTGCAAAAACTCTACTTAGTCCTCCTGATGAAGCATGGAATAATCTCCAAGAGATGGGTGCAGACTATATAGTGGTTTTTGTGGCAGGTCAAAGGATTGATCAAGGACAAGATGAACCAGTGTATCTTCTTAATGGAGGTGGTGATGAATCAAAAAAGCAATGGTTTATGCGTATTGCAGGCGTGCCTCTACAAAAATATGTTCATCCAGATGGTTCTAGTGGGACAGATTATTTTTGGAATGATACTTTATTGGGAAAACTATTTCCATTTTCTACTCTGGCATATATAGATCCAAGGGATACAGAAACACAATCCCAAACGTGGAAACCAGGACTCTCACCAGTTTATGGTAAGGATATCAAATATCCCACAAATGGCGAAGGTCCATTTAGACTTGTTCATGCATCACCATCATTTGTGAATGAGGGCAGAGTTTTGCTAGGTGTATTTATTTATGAAATAAATGATAATTACATTACATAACCAAAGAAAAAATATTCATAACTAATTTCATATTCTTCCATATTATCTCCTGTCAAATACTGGATTTCCATTCATCATAGTTCCAATTCTTTCCCTTGTTTCTGAAATATAATTACCTCTTAATTTTAAATCATTAGGGCGATACCGTCCAACTTCACAATTATCCCATTTAATATATAAACTTCCTGAAAACGCTCCAATCTCTGTTATTTTACCATTCATATCTCTTGGATGACATGGTTCACTATAAACATAATAACCAGATTTTT
>JADFOW010000121.1 GCA_022562615.1 Nitrososphaerota archaeon | reverse complement strand
TGTCTGAAGTAGATTATGCTGAATCTAATTCATTTGTGCACGAATTTTTATCAAATACTGAAGAAATAGACGGACTTGGGATTTTCCAAAATAATTCCTTTGTTGCATTACCAATGTTTATTCCAGGTATTGGAATCATTCATGGTGCATATACAGCATGGTCTACTGGATTTGGATTTGCAGCAATTATATCTATGGCCCCTGGACTAGCTGAAATTCATCCACTTTCAATTTTGTATTCAACACCCTATGGAATAATGGAATTAATTGCATATTCAATAGCCATGTCCAGTAGTTTTCACATAGCATACGTGCTCTTCAAAAGAGTCAAACTAAAATCCCTCATTAAACCAACAGTTATTGAAATTGGTGTGGTTGTAACAATTTTATTTGCAGCAGGATTTTTAGAAGAATACATGATTGCACTAGCTCAAGAAGGAGCATCATTATTTGGATGATGTAAAAAATGCAAAAACAAAACTCTCTTGTTTCTAAAAAACTAGCTCGTATTACCAAAGTAGCTGAAATTTTATCCTTAATGGAGGAATCACAAAAAAACAAAGAATGGCTTAAACGACAAATGAAGAAAAAAACACTAAAAATTTTAGTAAAACTGTCTATGAATAGTTTTCAGATTTTAAATTCTTGTCCTGACTCTTTTATCAATGATTTACTTGATACACTAAAGGGAAAAGATCTTGATGATCTGGGAGATATTAACTCATTTACAAAAACATTTTTTTGGTTTTTCACAGACATTGTTGCAGGATCAAATCCTACAATTCCATCAAAAGAACAGGCAAGAAAAATCATTGTTTTAAATGAACTAATAGCAAGAACTGAAACTTTTCAGAATCGTGATCCAAACTCTACAGTAATTTTACCCACCGGAGATGGCATGGCAATAGGATTCTCAGATAGTCCTGAATATCCACTACGACTTTCAATTCAATTACACAAAATTCTCACCGAATATAATAAATCAATAAGAAGAAAAAAAGAAAAAGTTTTGATTCGAATTGGAATCGATATTGGTCCTGTGTATATTATCAAAGATTTAAATGGTCAGGACAATGTTTGGGGTCCTGGTATAATATTGACAAGACGTGTCATGGATTTGGCAGGTGATCAAAACATCTTTTGTTCTTCTCGATATGCTGAAGATGTTAGGGTTCTCTCTCCTGAATACAAAGAAATCATGCATCCAATTGGTGACTATTCAATTAAACACGGTGAACAATTAAACATCTTCAATATTTACGGTGATGGTTTTGGAGAAAAGAAAACCCCTAGAACAAAGAAGATTACTAAAAAATCAGAAACATTTGAAGAAACCTTGAAAGCAAAAACTATCTTTTTGTTTAATTCAATTGATATCAAACTTGATGTGATAGATCCAAAAACTATGCTAACTCATCATGTGTGGAAATGGAATTTAATTAATCTGTCTGATTCCCCCAGAGATCAAATATTTTATTATTTGGATGGTGATTCCCCAAAAGATTTTGGAGATATGAATGTGAAAATTTATGATGAGTCAGGCGAAAAGGCAGAAATTTTAAACGTATCTGTAAACAAACCTACCCACAAGGAATTCTCTGTACGTCTAAAAAAACCCCTTAAACCAAGACAAAGAAAAAGATTTGTCACAATAGAGTATGATTGGGAAGAACCAGAACGTACATTTTTCTACAAAGTCCCAACTGATTGCAAATTATTCACTTATAATTTCTCCATCCCAAAAGGAATCGATATAAAAAATAGGGTCTTAAAAGTTGATAGTGAGCTTGGGTACAAGTGGAATGCCGACCCTCCAGCATCGCTCAAATTTTTACCTGATAAAACTACAATATCATGGCAAGGTAAAAACTTGAAGGCATTTGATGCATACCAGTTTGATTGGTAGTTTTTACAAAATCTAAATTTCATTCATTGGGATTTGCTCTATTCAATCCACATGTCTTTGTGAACAAAATTCTTTGTAGTAGAATTATACTCACTTAACATACCATAACCCGATTTTTTTCCTGCATGAGTATATTCAAAATATAATCCAGTATACAGTGGTTCTTCTCCAGAGTCTGCTTTTTTCCATGTCTCAGAATCAATGAAAAACCAATAGTGTTTTTCCATAGTTGGCATAACTGGACCTAAATCATAGGACT
>JADFOW010000057.1 GCA_022562615.1 Nitrososphaerota archaeon | reverse complement strand
GAAATAGTTTAGAGAGATTACAAACGGATCATCTTGACATGTATGGTTTGCATAATCCAAAACTAAACCACATAAGAGATGATTCAATTTTTAATGTACTTGATAGTTTCGTTGCAGATGAAACCATAAAAACATATCAAGTAGCATTAGGTCCTGCAATTGGTTGGGCAAAAGAAGGGTTGGAGGCTATGGACAGACCAAATCTTAGTGCAGTTCAAACGGTTTACAATATCTTAGAACAAACTCCAGGAAACGAATTATTGAGGAAAGCCGTGGAAAAAAATGTGGTAATCACGGTTAGAGTTCCAGAGGCATCAGGAATACTAACAGGAAAAGTAAATGCAGATACCAAGATTGACGAAAAGGATCACAGGTCAGTAAGAAAAGGAGAATGGATTAAGGCGTCATTAGAAAAAGTTGAACAGCTCAGATCAATCGCAGAAGGAAATGGATTAAGCATAATAGAATTGGCAATGAAGTTTATCATGACAAAAAAAGGATTTGCGTCAGTATTTCCTACCATGATCAGTGAAGAGGAAATTATCAATTATGCAGAAATTACAAAAGGAGAATACATTCCAACCTCTGATATGAAAGAGATTGATGAGTTATACAATACGTGGCCTTCGTATGAATTAAAGGCGACACCTCGAGCAAATTAATTTGCAGATGGATATTCCAATAGATTCACAAAAAACACTAGAAATTATAGAGAGAATGAAGTTAGCCAAAATTGGCGAGTATCATAAATGGGAAGTAATTATTAAAAAAATCAAAAAGGAACAGCCACTAGACAGTGAAGAACTTGAATACTATACGATTCTGACAAGAATTTACAAAGATACAGCCATCACTAACAGAAGTAAGATATACCATACAAAACTGTCAAAGCAGGATGAAAAGCCACGGTGTAAAATATGTGGAGATAGTGCCCTATACTATTGCAACATGAATGATCAGTATTTTTGTACAATTCATGTGGTGGGACATGATGAGAATGAGCTCTAGGAAGTAGGTATAGTTTCTTCTAGATTAAAGGATTTTTCTACGAAATATTCAACTCGTGTTTTTTTGAATTCACGAGAACTAAAGAGGATGCGGTAATCATCAACATGGATTTGATCTTGAATTGTCTTTGCCATTTCATTTGCCTCAACATGAGTTTTACAGTGAATCATTGAAAAGACATTATATGGCCAGTCAGAATATGTAGGTCTCTCATAACAATGAGTGACCTGAGGAAATGTTCCTAGTTTTTCTCCAACTTCGGATATTCGGTCTTTTGGAACTTTCCAAACTATCATTCCATTTGCAGTAAATCCTATTTTTCTGTGTCTTAAGATTGCTGCAAATCTTCTCATTATTCCATGGTCTTCATAATGTTTCATTTTTTCAAACAATTCATTTTCAGTAATTCCAAGATTATTTGCAGCCTTTACAAATGGCTCATCAATGATTTCCATGTCTTTTTGTAATTCACGGATAAAGTCTTTGTCTTGTTCTGTGGGTTCAAATTTTACATTTTTAATCTCTTTCTTCTTTTCAGTTGGAGCAATGTCGTGTTTCTTGTCATCAATCAGATCAAGTTTTACACCAATCTTGAATAGTTGTAGAGTAGGAAGTATTCTTACCTTTTTGATTCCCTTTAGTATATTGAACTTGTCAATCTCTTTCTTCAAATCGGAACCAGGTGGAACAGCCAAGGTAAACCAAAGATTAAACTGATGTTCACGTTCATAATTATGACTAACACCTGGATGACGGTTAATTTGACTTGCAACATATTCTAGTTTATCATGTTCAATCTCCATTGCAACTAAAGAACTTGTGTAACCAAGCTTTCTGGTATCAAAAATCGCACTTAGTTGTCTTAGAATGCCGACTTCCTTTAGATGATTTAGATGCGCTTTGATAATTTCCGGGGTGGTACCAAATTTTTTAGCAATAGCATCAAATGGTCTTGTTACAAGTGGAAACGTCCATTGAATTTCATTGAGGAGTTCCTTATCCAATTCATCCATTAAAGTCATTAAGTCAGTAACTTGTCTATTCAATTAAAAATGTAGCTAGGATTTTACGCGTTGATTTTTAATACATAAATAGAAACTGAAGTCCTTTTGATCGATGATAGTTGATCTGAATCTTCAGCATAAGACAGTGATTGTAATTGGTGGTGGGAATGAGGCACAAAAAAGAATCAATTCCCTTCTAAAACAAGGATGTGAGATTATCGTAATCAGTAATTCTGTTAACTCACAAATTAACAAATTAGTAAAAGAAAAAAAAGTCAAATTAAAAAAACAAAAAATTCAGGATACAAAATTTATTTCAAAATTCAAACCAAATATGATCATTACCACTACCAATGACAAAAATCTTAATCAAAAAATTATCGATAGTGCAAAAAAAAGTAAAATTATTGCATATAGTTCCGATAATCCTGAAGACAGTGACTTTTCAAACCCTGCAATAATTGATTTTGAAAATATGATTCAGATTGCAATTTTTACAGGTGGTCGAAGTCCAGCGATGTCAAAGAAGATTAGAATTCAATCAGAGAAAATATTCAAGAATATCATCACAAAAGAAGACATTGCTCAAATCAAGATTCAAAAGATCGCAAGAAAACTAGCAAAAGAAAGTATACACACTCAAACTCAGAGAAGAGAATACCTACATGGTATCATGACGGACAATGAGATTGAACATTTAATAAAAGACGGTCAATTAAAAAAGGCAGAAAGGCGCATCATTACGATATTGAGGGATTGGAAATGAGTCAAACCATCATTAATGCACGTGTTACTTTTCGTAATTCTCCAATACACATTTTGGAAAAGTTTACCATCAGAGATGTCGAAGGAGCATACTTACAATTCAAAGAACATTCAGGACTTGATGAATGTGTAATAATTCAGACTTGTAATAGAATTGAATTATTTGGAAAAGCAAAAAATTATGATCAAAACAAAATCAAAAAAACTTGGGCATCATTAGCAGGATTAGATGAAGAGATATTTGATGAAAATTTAGAAATTGATGAAAACAGCAAAGCTATTCGTCATTTGTTAAAACTTACTTCAGGACTAGATTCTATGATAGTAGGAGAAGAACAAATTATCGGTCAGATAAAAAATTCAATTACCTCTGCAAGGAATCTAAAAGCATCAGGTCAGCATCTCAATACTTTATTTGACAAAGCAATTCGTATTGGAACTAGAATAAGAAACTCTACAGGTATTAGTCAAGGTGGAATTTCAGTAGGATCAATGGCAGTAAAATTAGCTGAAGAAAATATTGATGAACTAAAATTCAAGAAAATCTTGTTAATTGGAACAGGAGAAGTATCAACATTAGTTGCAAAATCACTTCAACGAAGAGGATATGATTTTGTAGTTACTAGTAGAACCTTGGAAAGATCACAGGCATTTTGTGAAACAATGGGAGGAAAGCCAGTAAAATTTGAATATGTCTTATCCGAATTTCGAAATTATGATATATTATTTGTGGCAACTACTGCCCCCTATTTCTTAGTGACCTTTGACAGGATTTCAAATGCAATGGACAAGAGGAAAAATGGAATGATGATCTTAGATTTGTCAAATCCCAGAACTGTAGATGAAAGAGTGTCAACTATTGGAGGAATAAAATTGATGAATTTGGACCAGATAGCAGAAATGGTAGAAAAGAACATGAAGTCGCGATTAAGCAAGGTGAAAACAGTTGAAAATATAATTGATGAAGAAGTATTAGTACTAGAGGCCTCGATGAAAAGACTAGACGCAGAACCACTTGTAAAAGAAGTATTCAAAAATATAGATTCACTCCGCCAAAAGCAATTAAAAAAAGCACTCTCCATGTTGGATGAAAAAGATGAGAGAAAAATCAAGATTATCGAGGAGCTGACTAAAGCAGTTGTAGAGAGTATTGTATCTACACCTATGAACAACATTAGAAAAGCCTCAGAACAAGGAAAGCCTGATTTATTGGAATTCGCAACTAAGTTGTTTAATTATAACAAAACTGAACCAGAATAGACTAGAATTATATTTTACTCGAATAGAAAATTGATGTGACATTTCCTACAAGACGTCTTCGTAGATTAAGAACTTCGGCAAAAATGAGGGAGCTTATTCAAGAAACTACTCTTAATCCTAGTAATTTAATATGCCCAGTTTTTGTTCAAGAAGAACTAAAAGCTAGAATTAAAGTAGAATCAATGCCTGAAATTGAAAAATTACCCTTGGATGACGTTAATGATGAAGTAGGGACAATTTCCGATTTGAATATTCCGGCAATTATGCTATTTGGAATTCCCACAAAAAAAGATGATGCAGGAACTTCTGCCTTTGAGGAAAATGGAATTGTTCAAAAAGGAATTTCTCAAATAAGATCAAATTTTGGAGATAAGATCGTAATTATTGCAGACGTTTGTTTGTGTCAATACACAACCGCGGGTCATTGCGGAATAGTACATGGCGATAAAATTGATAACGATTTAAGTATAGATACATTATCAAAGATTGCAGTTAGTCAGGCAAAGGCTGGTGTCGATATAGTTTCCCCATCGGCCATGATGGATGGGCAAGTAGCAGCAATAAGAAAAGCTTTGGATGATGAGGGATTTACAAATGTATCAATAATGTCTCATTCTGCAAAACACTATTCCTCATTTTATTCACCATTTAGAGATGCCGCAGAGTGTGCACCTAAATTTGGAGATAGAAAAACATACCAGGTTCCATTTACAAATGCTCGAGAGGCAATGAGAGAAGTTGAAACAGACATCCATGAGGGCGTAGATATTGTAATGATAAAACCTGCATTAGCATATTTGGATTTGATTGCAGAAACCAGAAGGCGATTTAATGTTCCTGTTGCAGCCTATAGTGTTTCAGGCGAATATGCTTTGGTAAAAGGGGCAGCAAAGCAAGGATGGATCAATGAAAAAGACATCACAGCTGAGATACTTTATTCAATTAAACGAGCAGGAGCCGATATGATTGTGACATATTTTGCAAAATCAGCCGCAGAGTTTCTTCAAGAATCATGAGAGATGATGAGCGTTATGAAATAGAGAGAGCCTTTGATTTATTACCGCATGTAGTAGGCTCCAGCTGGGCAGTTGTTTGGTTTAGGTTCAATAAAATTAAAAACCCAACCAGAGAAGAATATAGAGAAAAAGTGCTGGAATATCTCAAAATGATTGTACCCGTGTTTGAGTCATATCCCAATGATGAAAAATTTTCGGATATAATAAAATACATAAAATACAGAAAAGAAAAAGAATTCAAAAAAATCATATCAGGACTAAACCCAGAAATTGAAAAAAGATACGACAGGTATGTAGATTATGGATAAATTAAAAATCATAAAAAAATAATGTGCCAATCAAATTTAGAGAAAAAGGATTACTAAAAATACCCAGATTTTATGCCAGTATTTTTATAACTCTTTTTTGAGTTCTGATAAGAAATATTTTAAAACTCTTGTTCTCTTTTTTGCCTCAATTTTACCAGATTTAGTATTCATTAGAGATTCTAGTAACATTAATTTCTTAAAGAAATGATCAAGTGCCCATTTGTAATCATCAGGATTTCGTTTTTTGCAAAAAGGATCATCAATGCTATAAAAGGGTCTTTTTTCCGAGCCGGCTACAGCAAATACTCTAGCGATACCTATTGCTCCAATAGCATCTAGTCGATCTGCATCTTGTAGAATTTTTCCTTCTATGGTTTTTGGAGTTTTGTTTTGAGAAAAACTGTGATCTTGTATGGCATTGGAAATTATCTGAATTTCATCTTCTGTAAAATTATATTTTTTTAATATTTGTTTTGAGGCTTCTGAACTTTTAAATGAAGATAATTTTGATCTTTTATCAGTTTTAGGATAAGAAATAACATCATGTAACAACACTGCACAAAGAACTAGTTTTTCGTGGGTTTTTTCTTTTTTACAAATTTTTTGCGCATTTTTGTATACTCTCATAATATGATCAAAATCATGTGCTGGTTCATTTGACATTTTTAATTGTATTTCTTGTTTTAATGATTCAAGAACTTTCATTTAGAATCTCCATAGTTTTGGTTTTACAAATTTTAATTTTCTTTTGGTAATTAAAAGGGACCAATTAATTGAAGCAAAGAAGATAATCACGACTATTCCGCCTAAATCTACTAACAAAATTCCCGTAAGTCTATCCTCAAATATTTCTATAAATGGTTTTAAAACTGCATTTCCAAAATATATCATAACAATATATGAAAAAACACGACCAAACCAAAATCCTATGTAAATTCCCACACTTTTGGCTCGCATCAATCCATAAGTGATAAAGAGTATATTGCTTGGAAGGGGGGTGGCGCCAAAAAGAAATGAGGTAATTACGTATCCAAATTTTTTTCTGTTTAGATAGTTACCAATAATATCAAGGTTGGATTTTTGTTCTTCCCCCATGAATTTCCTAAAAAAACCACTGATTTTTTTAAGAAAAAATCTCCCAATTGTAGCCCCAGTTGCCCCTACTATTGAAAGTAAAACAATATTCAAATTGGGATCGAGAAGATAAAATGAAGTCAATACAATCCAGCTAGGAGGCATAAGAATTGGGGATACATTTACTCCAATCAATACAAGAAATATTCCAAAATACGATAGCTCTCCGAAGATCTCAAAGATATCAGCCATCTTGCTCTACCTGATAATGATTATTTTGCTTCTAAACCCTTGGATTTACTGTAACCATGAAAAATTTTTAAAACGATGCTTAACTATCAAAAAATTATACTAATTCTAAAGATTGATCAATGTTTTGTATTATTTTGGACTAATCGTTCAATATATTTATAAGTAAAATGTGTGTTATTATTCCCATGTCTGAGGAATCTTGGAAATGTTTTAGATGTAACCTATCCTTTAAAGACAAAGAAGTTGCAAATTTGCACAAGCAAATTTCAAACCACTCAGTATCTAAAGTCAAAACCGTCACAGTATAGCTTTAAAAATTTTGTGAAATTCAGCGATTTAGTAAAATAAATGCAGGAGGTGGGATTCGAACCCACGAACTCCTAAGAGAAAGGATTTCCTATATCTGGATCTTGAGTCCTTCTCGGTTGACCAGGCTTCGATACCCCTGCAAAGAAATTCAGCATTGACCAATATTTTTTAATTTCTATCAAGTATTTTGAAAAAGAACAGAGAAATTATTCCCGATAAATAAAGGTCAACCTGACATAAAATTATTTTCAAAGCTTTTAATTGTGTGAGTTTGGGTTTAAAGAGCATGGAAGAAAATCAACCGATTTCTAAAGTAAGAAACATGCGAAGTGGAATTAACACAAAAGGTGTTATAAAGAGTATAGGCGACCCAAGAACGGTTAACCTCAAAAGTGGAGGAACTATTGATGTATGCGATGCAATATTGACAGATGGTGAGACTGAAAATGACGAAATTAAACTTACTCTATGGGGAGACGACATCAAGGCAGTAAATGTAGGAGATACTATTGTAATTACTAATGGATATACAAATTCCTTTAAAGATGAAGTATCCTTAACCAAAGGAAAATTTGGCAAAATGGAAGTCAATCCTCAATAATCAATACTTTTAAATTATTTTTGGTAATTATTATCCAACCCAACTACTTAATTTTTGAAATTCTTATTTACATTAGATATAATGGTGTGGGGTATAGAAAATCAAATAATTTAGTATTTAATAATCAGGAATATTTTCTAATTTCTTCACATACTCTTGGATTAGCTTTTCGCTAATCTTGAGTATGTGATTTGCCTCATCATCATTAAGATGATTACGACCATCATCGACTGCATTTTGTACTACAGTACTTATCTCATTTACAAGGGTCTTACTTCCTATATTCAATACTCTCTATCGCCGAATTGGTTAGGGCAAAACAATACTTAAAGCGGATCCTTTGTCACATGTTTTCTTAACACACTAATAGCAAAGAGAAATCAAGGTTTATCAAACTACCGCAGAATGGTGAGTCGGAATTGATTTCTCATAAATCTTACATCTTCAAAAAAGGAATTTAAAGGAATGTGTGTTGTTTTTGAACTATTAATCATTCATAATCTATGTATCTGTAACAAGAAAGTTGAACAACCAGAAGGCAGTAACTATCTATAAAAAATTTCAAGAGGAGTTTGGAATCGAAGAATCTGCAATCATTGATGCTGAAAACCTACATTTGGAATTATTAGAAAAGAATCCATTCAAGTATGAGTCATTTTACTTGATTGCAGCGGTATGCCTTTATACAATATCACAAATGACTTCGCAAAAAATTACTCTCGAAGATATTGAGAAGTTATCTCATATTAAAAAAGACGAAATTGAGAAATGTTACAATTTGGTTCTGGAAATAGAATAGACGACGAATACAAGTAGATGGTAATTACTCTTAATTTACGACACTCTAGATGGCATTAAACCGATCAAAGAATTAAAAGATCATACTAATTTTATTTTTTAGATTTTAATTTTCTTTTTGGTGCCTTTCTTGCTGCTGTTTTTCTAGCTGGTTTTCTTGCTGCTTTTCTTTTTGGTGCCTTTCTTGCTGCTGTTTTTCTAGCTGGTTTTCTTGCTGCT
>JADFOW010000056.1 GCA_022562615.1 Nitrososphaerota archaeon | reverse complement strand
TTATTATTTTCAAAATTAAAAATTAATAGAGATGATTGGAACCGTAACTGTAATGTCGCTTTTTTTCGAATCACTAGGAATAATTTAGTTTCAAACCTCCACATGAAAAGAAGGATCTATCTTTGATTTCTGATTGCCATTTTTCATGGTATTTGTAAAACAGGAATCCCTCATCTAGGAATAATTGATAATCTGTCCTTTCACAATCTCTATAGTCCCATGTTTGTAAAATTGTTCCATCACCTGCAACAACATCTACAGTAACATCAAATTCTTCTGGAACGCTGCCTGGATTTATGTACCTGCTAAATAATTGATACAACCATTCTTTGTCCTTGCTTGGCAGTGATTCAAGATAGAATTTTGGCGAGCGTTCTCCCAGAGGATTATCAGGAACAAGAATAGCCTGATCCTCATTTGTTATTGGAACAAATTTTGAAAATGTATTTAGGGTTTTGGGTGGTGCAATGTCTGTTCCCTGAAAATGAACCACAAACGAGAGAGCTCTTTCTTCATTTGTAGGAATGATTTGTTTTATTTTATCTGAAAATTTCATATTGGTTGGTGTGGTTACATGTTCCCATCCTCTTTCTTCAAATTTTGATACGCTGGTCTCCATAACACAAACTCCCACATTTTTTGGTGGCCTAATCATCAACTCAAAACTTTCTTTGCATTGTATTTCATCCGAGGAGATTCCAATTTCCCGCTGTACTAGTGGGCTAATTATCTTCAGATTTCCTGAACTGTCAAAAAAAGGATCTTTTTGAGGCATAATCAATGCATCTAAACCTACACAATCAAATATGACTTGGTCTATTATCTCAGACTTTAGAGAGGGAGTGAACTTAAGGATTGCAATGTTGTCATTTAGATAAGTAACATAATTTGTTACCTCACAATTTGAATAAGCAGCTGAATAAAGAATCGTTCCATCACCTGTAACGAGATCTACTCTAAGGTCAAAAACTTCTGGACTTTTTCCTGGATTGGCATAACGAGAAATGAAGTCATATCCACCCATCAAAAATTTATTTGGAAGTGATTCTGCTAGAAAATCTTGATTCTCAAGAGTGTTTACCTTTTGAATTAAAGCAGTTGTTCTAG
This sequence comes from Nitrososphaerota archaeon, assembly GCA_022562615.1. GTDB lineage: Archaea > Thermoproteota > Nitrososphaeria > Nitrososphaerales > Nitrosopumilaceae > Nitrosomaritimum. The sequence continues at coordinate 7,599 of JADFOW010000056.1, read as the reverse complement.
TCTTTTCTAGCTCCCCTCCTGACGCATGGATAATATATGCAACTGTTCTGTCATCATAATCTGGAACTATTCCGTGCTCTAGTGGATAATCGGCATCTTGAGTTTCAAAATCTACATGAAACCCTACACATTCAAAGAACTGCTTGTCTCGAATTTCAGAAACTGCAGATTCTCCATTAAACGTCAGGAAAAGTAGGGAATTTTGTAGGTATGAATCAAATTTTTCCAAATCACAATCCACATAATTCCAGGTTTGTATTACTTTACCATCGCCAGTGACAAGATCTATGTTTACATCAAAGGGTTCTGGCTCCTTTCCAGGGTTGACGTAACTGCTAAGAAACCGATAGTATTCTTCTTTGTCCTTGCTAGGGAGGGACTCTAGTGAAAATCCTAACGAGTTTATTTTGTGGTTTGCTGGCGTGTGTGGACTTCGTTGCTCAACAAGTGGTTCAAATTTTGCAAATGTGTAAAGCGTATTTGGCGATTTTAGTTCACCCCCAGAGAAACTGGCTACAAATCTTTGTGCTCTCTCATCATTGTTTGGAATAAAATCTACATAATCTAAGGTCTTCTGGGGCGGATTTTCAGGGGAATTTGAGTTGCCATCTAGTGAAAATCCAACACAATCAAAAATAGTCTGATCACGTATTTCAGACTCGTATGTCTGGGTAAATTTCCGAATAATTAAAACATCTGCCAAGTAGGGTTTGTACTTGATTACTTCACAGTCCTTGTATTCCCAAGTTTGCAAGATTGTGCCATCACCAGCTATAACCTCGACTGTAATTTCGAAGGGTTCTGGAACCTTTCCTGTGTTGATATAATTACTGATTAGTTGATAGAACCACTCATTTTGTTTGCTTGGAAGAGATTCTAAAAAGAATTTGGGATTTCCTCCAAACTCTGCATTAGGTAATAAAATTGGAAGATCGTCATTTGTGACTGGTGAAAACTTTGTAAAGGATGTTATGGTTTTTGCTGGTGCAATGTCTGTACCTTGAAAGTGTACAACAAAAGTTTGTGCTCTCTCTTCAGCAGTAATTTTTTGATTAGATACTTTGATTTTTTTTTCTTCAGCAAGGGGTTCTGAGTTAAAACCTAATCCTGAACATAAGAAATTCGTCTTGTCTCTAATTTCTGAGTCCATTGTTTCTTTGAATTTGTAGAACAAAGTATTATCCAAAAAGAAGGTTACATAATTTGTTGCACTACACTTTGTGTACAACCATGTTTGTAAGATTGTCCCATCTCCAGTAAGAAGATCAACTGTTACATCAAAGGGTTCAGGTTCTACTCCGGGCTTAATGTATCTGCTTATAAAATTGTAATATTCTTCTTTGTCCTTAATGGGTAGCGACTCTAAAGTAAATTGTGGTGTTTCTCCAAATGGATTTCCTGGAACCAATATTGGTATTTTTGCTTCCGTCACTGGGGCAAATTTAGAAAAGGTATGGTATGATTTTTTTAATTCAAGTTCTCCACCTGAAAACTGAATTTGAATAGATTTTACTCTATCACTATCTGATGGAATAAAATCAGATGATTTCATAATTTGTTGGTTTGTTTCTTGAGATGATTTTGATTCAAAATCTACGTGAAACCCTGTACATTCAAAGACAGACTTATCACGAATCTCAGAAACAAATTCCGCAATGAATTTCAGATTTGCTAAATTTTCATCTAGAAATGGTGTATACTCTATAAGATCACATTTTATGTATTGCCAAATTTGGAGGACTTCTCCGTCTCCTGTTACTATCTCAATGTCCACATCAAATGGCTCTGGTGTCTTTCCTGAATTGATATATCCGCTAACAATTGAGCCGTAAAACCAATCCTTATCCTTGCTTGGAAGCGATTCCAGAATAAATCCCTCAGTTATGCTGTCATAGTAATATGGGATGGTAGGGTTGCTACTTTTTTGTCCTTCGATGTGTTCAAATTTTGAAAAGGTCAAAATTTCGTGTTTTTCTTTAAATTCTCCACCAAAAAAAGAAACCACAAAGTATTGAGCTCGGTCTTGATCATTTACAATAATTTCTTGAGATAGGTCTTGTGTTGCCTTTTCATATGCTGTTAAAATTTCTGCTATGGATGACTGCTCCGTTGTTTCACCAGGAATTAAATAGGGATCAAGAGGTCTTTCATAAAATTTTAAAATCGAAATTCCAAAACCTCCTTCTGAAAAATAATAGGGATCGCCTGTAACAGATGCTACCATTCCAGGAACTTGTTCATCTGCAAATGCACTAGTGACAAAAACAGTAAAGATTATTGGTAAAAGTAAATAAAATTTGAAATTCAACTTATCTTACCTATTTGTTCATTAATAAAATCTTTGATTTCTTTTTGCAATTTTTCTTGATTCTTATCCTTCCAAAAAATAATTCCTCGTTCTATACAAAAACTAGATTAATTTCGTAAAATAAGATCAAAGTTAATTAATACTAGATTGATCAGGAATTAGACGATGGATATGGCAGAGAAAGTAAGTCCAGGGGAGTATGAAAAATTTTTCGACAAAGTCCTGAAACTTGACGAAAACATAAGGTTTGTGGCAATCTATGATGGACAATTAAATGCAAAGCTCAAAGAAGGAATCCAGAGATTTTTTACAGATGAGGAAATTAAATCGTCCTTGACTGAGGCTCAAAATAGATGGTCCTTTCGTAAAAAGATGAGTTTCAAAATCGGTGAACCAAAGTTTGCAATGGCCGAGTATGCTAAAGTAAATCGAATAACGTTTCCTCTTGGTAATGAGGCAATTATTTTAGTGACCACCGAACTTGGCGTCGACGTTAGTAAATTGGTGGATAAGGTTATAGAAATTCGTTATTCATTTAACAAGGATCTTTTATCTGGTTTTTATACTCGATAAGCATCCTTCCCAAAAAATAATTTCAAACTTAGTTTTCACAAATTACTTGGCTGGTTTTTCCACCTGTGTATAGGTGCAACAGTGCGTCTATATCACATTGAGAAATGTATGGAGCCGGAGTTTGAATAACAGGATACATCAAATCTTCTGGTGCAGTAGAATGTGCAAGACCTGCAACATGTCCAAATTCATGGCGAATTATTATTTCCATGTGTTCATTTGACAGTTTATCCACTTCGTAAATTGTAATGTATGATCTCAAAATGGTTCTTTCCTCGTCATTTACAAGAGAATTAGTTAAACCCGACAAACCTTCCCCACTTTTTGAATTCGTAAGAGTAATGATAATGTCAGCATCGTCTTTATCCGTAAAGGTAATCTCCATGGCGGTTTCGATTCCGCGAAGTTCTCTTATATGATCTACAACTCCTTTCCAACCTATCCAATATGTGGAATATGTTCCTTCATCCCCCTTAAACACTAGGCTGTTATCAATCTCGATTGTCTCAGTTGACATTATTGCTTTTTTGATGGCATCAATTTTTTCTTTGGGAAAATTGTCTTTATCAACAATTTGGATTTTTAGGTTGTCCCGTGGTTGCCATGCATACCATGTCTCCATTGCATCGCCTTTTAGATTCTGTACAAGATATTGAGTTTTCAGAGCCATAGGTTGAGCATTTTCTTCAATGGTAGATACAGTTTTTTGTACTGCCAAAAAATCAAGTGCAAATCCAATCACTACTAACCCCATTACGATAATGACAAGATACTGTGTATTTCGTAATGACTTTCTTAATTTATTAAAATCATCCAAATTCTAAAATTGCTCCAAAAGGAGATAAATATAGGAGAAATAAAAACACATCATTGAAAATTACGCATACATTCCTCTCTAAAAAAATTCTATTTTCTGTACTGATATGTGTTGGCTTTACTGCCACTGCAAATGCAGAGTATAATGATAAATTTTCTCTTCCCTATGTTTTAGATGCTTTAACTGAATCACAAATAAAAGAATGTGAGTCCATTAACGATGATTTTGTTTCTTTATCTGATCTTGATTTTTACACTCGATATCAACTTCATGAATTTTCAGGAAACTGTGTAATGTTGTATGGGGATTCATTATGGGACTATGATGGTTCAGATAGATATGAAAAACTTTCACAATTATCTGCCGAATTAATACAAGATCGTGAAACAGAAGTAAAACAAAGTCGTGAAAATTTTTACATAAATCCAAGATCAGTAACTGAACTTCAAATTCCAGGAACATTTTTGTTTGAATTTGAAGGATGTACTGGAGACCAAACAATAAACGCAAGTGATATTTCTGTAGTTTCTGATAAAGAAACTGTTCTATTAACAAAATTTGTAGCTGAAGAAAGGACAATCCTACCTGGCAGTTGTAATTTACTTGAAGTGCAAATCCGAGCTGATGATCCTAGTTCAATCAAAGTTGTGATTTCTAGTCTTGACATTGAAGTACCTGCAAAGATTGATGAGTCTACAACAGAACCTGAACCAATCGAAGTCGCTGAATTACAAGTAATCCACAAATCTCCTCTAGCTCAAATGCACTCTGGAATTGCAGCATCTGAAGTTGCCTGTAAGGAAAATTTTGTATTAATGGTGAGAGAATCAGGTAGTGCTGCATGTCTTACCCCAGCTAGTTATCTAAGATCTGTTGATAGAGGTTGGGGAGTAGCTGACCTTGATTTAATGGAAAAGCATCCTGAGCAACTAGATGCCATTATTGCAACTATAATGCAAAATCGTCAGTTAAGAGAACAGGTAATAGAGAGAATATCTGCAAATCCCGAAGCCCTTGAGAGAATAAAGGGAAATGAAAAATTGATGAACGTTCTTGAAGGAAAGGGAATGGTTGGTGAAGGTCAGGCGGGTTCACAAATGGGTGGAATGTTTGGTTCTTCTGAAACAGGAAAGCAGATGGAACAGATGATGAGTAGTATGGGATTTAGCATGGGCGGTGACTCTAAAATGGGTAACATGATTGGAGGAATGGTAGACAAAATGATGGGAAAAATGACGAACGGAATGGGAAACTCTCCATCAATGGGAGCTCAAATGCGAACTAGTGATAATTTAATGGGGAAACTCTTCGGATAATTTTTCTGCTTTCCATTATCCAATGCATTTTTCTCCCTTTACGGGATACACAACAACTGATTGAATGTCAGAAACAGATTTTTCAAAACTTTCCGTGCCAGGAAATTCTGCAAATGTTGTAATAAAACCATCTTTTTCATTCCAAAGAAGGGTTTTTGTATAAATTTTGTATCTGCCATGTTTGTCTGTAATTCCTTGTGCAATTATGTGATTGGCAGGACATGGACCATCACTTCTAATCAGAATAGGAACATGGGGTATTGGATCTCCAGAATTATCTGTTAGCTTTCCTTCAAATACGACTGGTTGTCCTTCATTAAAGCGATTCTCCCTAAAATCAGCCATTGTAAGAATTGATTGAATTTTTATTTTAGGTTCAAAGAAAATTTCCTTAATTTCGTTTGGACTTTGGTCAATAATTCCTTTCGTTGCCAAATAATCTATGGCATTTGAAAATTCCTGTTCTGAAATGAGGGAATTTTCAAGCCAATTTACCAGATTACCGAGCCAAATCCTGAGATTTTGTGGTAACTCATCATCTAAAATTTCTGATTCGGTGATTGGATTCTTGTAATACTCATTTAGTAAAACAGTTTTGCAATTAGGACAGGATGTTACAAACTTGTTATCCATCATAACAAGGTAATACAATCTAGGGCCACTCAAATCAAGTGGTTGATTTGACCATTTTTGTTTGACGTCAAAACATACCGAAAGAGTTTTGGTTTGATTTACTCTGAGATTATGATTCAGCAGTTCACATTCAAAAAGACTTTGAGGGATAGTAATGTCTTGAAATCGTAGCTTGAAATCTTCGATATACTGAGGATAATAATTATTCACCATATAGTCCTGATTGGTCCGGCGAACTTCTAGGTATTGTTCTCTTGGATCTATCACATCTATTTTAAACATATTTTTGTGTACTACAAAATTCTCAAATCCGTTGTTTGTTGCATTAAACTTTATTTGTAGAATGTCAGAAAAATCACCAGGCTCATTAATCCATTTTGGTATAAAGAATTTTTTTACCTCTAGTACCTCAAAACCTAACATGGACATATCATGATAAATTATTCTGGTGCTGCCACTACCAGGTTTGTATTCGTCATTGGATAAATCGATTTGTGGAGAATCCGATTCCCCAAAGGCATAGCTTAGCGGTATCAAAAATAGAACAAGAAAAAATTTCATCATACTATTGTAACCAGCTTTACTAAACAGACTAGTATGATAAAACCTAAAATTCTATTTTAACATAGCGTGGATGTGATTGCAAGATTAGTTATTCTTATGTTGGTTCTTGGAATTTCAACAGGATTCGTTGTTGAGCAAGCAGAAGGATTCATAGAGATTAAAAAATACAAGGTGATAAATTCACCCAAAGTTTGTGGGGACAAGATGTGCTCTGAAATTGATGAAAAGAGAGCAAAAAAAGGATTGTCCTCGCATAATATCGAAATATGTGGAGACAGGCCGTGCTACGAAATTGCAGGCATACTAGAAAATTTTGCAAACAAATCAAGTCCATATGGACAGTTTCGTCTGGGAGTCGAACTTGATTTGATAGAGTGCAAGCAGGGACAGGAAGTCGTAATCAAAAAAACTATCCACCTTCCAGCATGTGTAGATACAAAAAGTGCTGAGAAATTACGAGAAAAAGGATGGGCAATTTCTAAAGTCGAGCAAGAAGAAATTTTTAAAGAAATTTTAAACAACAGAATAAAAAATGCAGAATTAATCACAACAAAGAAACTTGATGTTTCACTAAGTGTCGTAACAGAGGAAATCTACAATCAAAGATATTTGATGTTTGATGGATTTGGATGGCATCGGTTACACAATGTAGAAATTACAATTTCAGGAGAAGAATTTGAAGAATCTGTCAGGACAAAAACAGACAACAGGGGACACTTGAATATGCCTTGGCCAATTCCTGATGGGGTTGGTGGAAAACTTTACAAGATTTTTGCAACTGATGGAATACACGAGTTTGAGATGAATATTCCGATTACACCAAGGGAATTGGATCATTAAGAGTCTTGAACTAAAACACCTAGCTAAAATTAACAATTGCAATTACAGGGAAGATCATGAATGAAAGAACTGTTGCAAAATTAATTACCTGTTTTTGAAATGATGCCTGAAGTAGCATTGTATATGCCTACTAAATACCATTGATCATTCTTTATCCCAACTATATCGTAGTTTGCTGTGGCCAGATCTCCTGCATCATTTAGTTTTGTGGATCCAATTACACCAATATAATTTTCTGCAATTTCTGGAATTTTCGCTTTTAAAATACTGACGTCGTAACTTTGAGTTTCAAGAATTGCAAGTCCAAAAATCCACACCGAATCATATGCTGAAAATGCGTAGATGCCTGCTGGTCTCCCAATCTCTAATTCTATTCTATTTTTCACTTTATCATATTCTGAAGAATATGATGCACCAAACTGTACGGCGGTGAATTGCGTTGTTTCTGAAAACTCCTTCAGAGTCGGATCAGTAACCATTTGACTGGTTTCTGTAATGCCCGGTGAGCCAAACCATCGGACATCATCTAATATATCGTATTGTGATGC
>JADFOW010000055.1 GCA_022562615.1 Nitrososphaerota archaeon | reverse complement strand
ATCAGTACCACAATATCATCAATCAATTACTAACGTACAACAAGAATACTTGCAGGCATATGAAAATATTGTTGATTCCTCATTCACAATGCAAAAAGAATTCGCAAGGAAATCTGGCATCGCAGCAAATATTCCAGAGGCGACACTAAAAGTAATTCGTGACACAACCGATGAATTTGTAAAAGCAGCATCGATGCAAAATCAAATAGCGCTTGCTACAATTGATGCAACACAGCAAAATATCAAAACCTTTAACGACAATGCAAAATCATTTGCTGACCTAAACAAGAACGTTCTACAATCATGGATTTCTACATTTACCGCACATAACAATTAGCGGTTAAATTTTTTATTTTTCATTTTCTTTTAGGATCTTTCAAGTAACCATTTACCAAGTTCTGGAAGGACTTTTTTCTGAGACAATGAACTGGCTATCATTCCTACGTGTCCTGTTGGGTACATTCTTAGGGTCTTATCCTCGCTTGCTACAGCATAATGCAATGGCATGCTACATTCGGGCGATACAAGATGGTCACCTACGGCAACCTGAGTAAAAATTGGCATGTTTATTTTTTTCAAATCTATGTGTCTGTTATTTACATACATTTTGTTTTGAATCAATAAATTATCTTGATAAATATCCTTTATCCACTGTTTGAATAATTCTCCTGGAATCGGAGGAGTATCACTAAGCCATTTTTCTACCCGTAAGAAGTTATCGACAAATTTTTTGTTATCAATATTCTTAAAAAATTTCACGTATTTCTCTAGACCTTGTTCAAATGGTTTAAGCACAGAAAAGCAATAATACATGAATTCAGGAGGCATATTACCAACAGTATCCACCATCTTATCCACATCCATGTGTTTTGCAAGATTGCTAATTACTGTAGTGTCTCTCCAACCATCTATTACGGGAGCAGTAGCAATGTAATTTTTTACACTTTCTGGATGTAATGTAATATACGCAGTTGCCAAAGTTGCGCCAGTACAATACCCCTGCAAGGATATTTTTTCAACTGAAGACTCATTTTTAATAAATTCTACTGCTCCATCTAAATAACCATTAATGTAATCATCAAAGTCAAGATACTTGTCCATAGCAGTGGGTGTTCCCCAATCTAGCATGTATACGTCAAAGCCCTGTTGGACCAAATTTCTTACCCAGCTTTTGTCTGGTTGAAGATCTAAAATGCTGTATCTATTGATTAAAGCATAAGCAATTAGCAAAGGTGTTTTATGTTGCTTATCAGTTAATGGTTTGTAATGTAATAATCTTGTTTTATCAATTTCTAGTGCTACATCGTGTGGCGTTTCTTCTAAAACAATTTCATCTGGGGCTGGAACTAATTCTGGAGCCTCGATGACATTTTTATTAAATTTGATGATTTCCTCAATTATTTTGGGGTCAATCGCATTTTCACTTTTCATTTCTTTCCACCATCTTTTTCTTTTTTGATTCAATTTCTAATTTTGTAATTCGTTTTTTAAGGATATGTAGTTCTTTATACACTTCATCAATTTCCTCTTTACTTGGTAAATTTACTGATTGGAGTATCACATTTGTAATGTTATTCCAATGTTTTGTCAGATCCAATTCTTTTGAAACGAGTTTTCCGTAATTTTCTCCAAATCTCTTCGAGTCAAACAATTCGGTAAAATCATTATCAAAAATATCTATCCATATTCTTTTGAATACCTCTATCTGCTCTACATCTTGTGGAATTTCAGGATATTTCAAATTCACCTTCTTTTGTGCTTCACTCCAGGTCTCTGCAAATTGCTTGTAGTATTCGGTTTGAAACTTGTTAAAACCTAGTAGACTCTCGTTTATCTCAATTAATTCTGTAGCCACTTTTTTTGAATTTGTGGCAAAGGCTCTCATTGGACCCGTCGAGGTTAGAGCTTGCGGTTTACTCGACATCAAGTGTATCAAGTCAGTCCAAAACAAGGACAAGTGCTTATAATATTTTACCGCCTCTTCTGTTGATTGAGGTTTCATGGTTTACCAAAAGCAAAGCTCGCAATAAATAGATCGCTTGTTACGTTAGACCATTGGATAAGATTGAAGAAATTGAGAAAATCTGTCAGAAAATCATAAAATTAGACATAAAAATAAGATCCGCTAGAATCATCAATAGTAGAGGTCATCTTATGGCAGGAGGGATGAAAAAAGGCCTAATGTCACTTGAAGCGCAAAAACAAGATGAAATGATGTTTATGGAGTTGGCATTGCGTGTACGTATGAGGCGTGAATTCGATCATCAATTTGGTGAGGTTCACTTTTCGATGTCTTATCGAGAAAAAGTAATTGTGATGAGTTTTCCGTTGTCAAATGATGATGTTCTTCTGATATCGTCTGAAAAGGATTGGAATTTTGGAAAGATGCCTTTTAAAATTTTAAAAATTATTATGCCACTAAAAAGTAAAATGAGCACGTTCTGATTTACTAATAGCAATCTTGATTGATGTAAGTTAATTGGTTGTAAAAGAGTTTGTCGTACAAAAAACAAGCTGGTCTGAAGTTACAAAATTTTTTCTTCTTGAATCATCTTTCTTAATCCTGCACATCTATTTCTAATTGTTACCTCGGTAACTCCTGATGCCATTGAGATTTCTTTTTGTGATTTTACTTCCCCTGTACTAATACAGGATAGATACAAAGCTGCTGCAGCTATTCCCATTGGGTCTTTTCCTGCAGCTATACCAAGTTTTTTTGCTTTTTCAAGAATTTCTACTGCTTTACGTTTACTTTTTTCTGTAAGTTTTGCAATGCTAGCAATTCTCGATACAACTTTAACGGGGTCTACTACTGGCATCTTCAGCTCCAACTCTCGAAAAATTAATCGGTAACATCTTGCAACATCTTTTCTTCTAATGTTGATTCCTTTGGCAATATCGTCTAAAGTTCTTGGGGTTTCTGTATTTCTACATGATGCATAAAGACACGCGGCTACCAACCCATGAATCGAACGACCTCTTACCAATTTTTTTTCCATAGCTTTTCGATAAATGTATGCTGCTTTTTCGATAACTGCGTCAGTTAGAGCTAGTTTGTCTTTTAATTTATCCATCTCATTTAATGCCTGTCGTAGGTTCCTGTCTGCTGAAGAATGTGCTTGTGTTCTACTATCCCATGTTCTTAATCTTTCAATCGAGCTCTTCATAGCGGAGGTTAATGGTTTTCCAGTAGAATCTTTGTTTTGGGTTCCAATTATAGTGGAGAGTCCCATATCATGCATGGTCAATGACGTTCCGGGACCAACTCGTGTTCTGTTGGTCTCATCATTTGCAAATGAACGCCATTCGGCTCCCGTATCTGAAATTTTATCAGTCACAACTAATCCACATGTTCCACAAAATAATTCTCCGGTATTCTGATCTGTTACCATTTTTTTATCCCCGCATGATGGACATTTGGGTCCAGAAAGAGTCGTACCGTTTAACATAAGTACTATGAAAACACCAATTGGATTATTATCAGTTCTACACCGTTTCTACGTGTTATTGGTGTGTAGGACAAGCTAATTTTATTTTGATTATTTAAGAGCCGGGAAAACTAGAAAATTTTTATTTCTAATTTATCCATAGTTCTTTTCCTCACTTATTTTCTCTTATCTAATTGATCTTTTTTCGAGAAAAATTCTTTAATCAACAAAAAACATCTTTTGGTAGATTGACTGAAGTGGGTACAGGAGGAATAATTTATGAACTACGTAAACAGATTCAGAAAATAACTACCGAACTGAAAAATTTGGATTCTTCTTCTGACATCCCCGAATTAATAAAATCAGCTAATCTTTTACGGTCAAATGAACATCTTGTAGAGGTCAACCTCAAAATGTCTGAATTAATATCTACCTACAAGGATTATTCAAAAGAATTAGAACAGATGCTTGCAACTGTTTTTGACATACAACAAGACCTAAAAGAAATTTTGAAAACTCAAACATCACTAATTTCAGAACAAAAAAAATCCAAAACAAAGAAAAAATCATCTAAAAAATAATTTGCAAGTTTATTTTTTGTTTATTTTGGTAAATGGGTAATATCTCCAGATATGACCCTCGTATTTTTTTTACCTGATATCACTAGGGCCCCATCGTCATCAATTTTGATAGCTTTTCCACTTATTTTTCCTTCTTTGGTAGTTAATTCTACATTTTTTCCAATCGTGGATGATCTTTTTGTCCATTCTTTTATTATTTTTTTAGTCTGACCTACATTAAGCAAGTCGAAAATTTTTTCCAACTCTACCAAAAAAGTTTGGACCAGATGAACTGGAGATGTACCTTTTTTGAATTTTTTTAGTGATGAGACACCATAAAAGTTTGGAGTATTTTTCAAATCTTTTTCAATTTCTTTTATATTCACATCAAAATTGATTCCCACTCCTAAAACTACATTTTCAATCTTGTTGGATTCTAATGAAGCATCAATTAGTATTCCTGCAACTTTTTTTCCTTTTATGGTAATATCATTAGGCCATTTCAATTCTGGATTTATGTCAAAACATTTCTCCAATGCAATGGACAAGGCTAATGCTGAAGCAATGGGAAATAATGTAGCTACTGAGATATCAAATTCTGGATACAAAATAACTGATAACCAAATACCTCCTTTAGGGGATATCCATTTTCTTCCTAACCTTCCTTTTCCACCAGTTTGTTTTTGAGCGATGATTATGGCACCGTTGTTTTTGGAGTCTGAAGTCATTTTCATAGCTTGATTTTGAGTAGAATTTATTGAGTCATAATAATATGCTACTCTTCCAATTTTTTTTGTTTTTAATCCCTGAATAATTTCCCAAGGTAATAATAAATCAGTATTAGAAACTAATCTGTATCCTCTCTTTTGTTTGGATTCAATAGTGTATCCCAACTCTTTAATTTTTTTTATGTGCTTCCAAACTGCAACTCTACTAATCCTTAATACATCACTTAGATCCTGACCGGACAAATATTCTGTATCATGGGATTTCAAAAAGGACAATACCCTTATCAATCCTGGATTGTCTTTTGAACTATAAACCAATTATTGTACTTCATTTAAAGACGATTAAATCATTTGCTTTTGTTTTATTTTTATCAGCTAATCTGGAAGCCCAAGTTTTTTCTTTACAATACAATTGTATGTTCATGTTGTAAAAACTGTCTTCGATCTAAACATAGAACGAAAACACACAGATCATGGTGATATTTTATATTTCAAATCAATTTTATTAATAATTTTAGCATATTCAGAAAAACTATTTCAAAGAAGTCAATTTTTTAAAGAATGTTTTACAACGGATTAAGAAATTGACTATCCGGCATTCGAACTTTTCCCACTCCTCTGCGATTTCTTCAGTGGTGTAATTTTCTGGTTTTGACACGTTTGCCAATTTTACCATATCTATATAAAATTTGATGTTAAAACCGATAAATACCAATCACTACCAACTACTACCAATGATATATATATTGGGGATTTGAGTGGTATGGTATGAGTACACAAAAGAGTACACAAACGAGTACACAAACTCCAACAACTGATGTATATTCAATGTACAAGCAAAATGTTCAAAAATACTTTGAGAATATTTCAAAAATTACCCCACAGTATTTTCAAGCCATAACACATTTGCAAGAAGAATGTTTGAAAGCATGTGAAAAAACAATTAATGCCTCAGTATCTGTACACCAGGAATTTGCAAGAAAGACTGGAATTTCAACTGAAATCCCAAGCGCTGCAAAGACTGCAATTATTGATACCAACAAGCAAATTGTTCAAGCAAGCACCGTACAGAATCAATTTGTAAAAACTACAATTGATACAGCCGTACAAAACATCCAAGCATACAATGAAAATGTAAGTGCATTTGCTGATTTGAATAAAAACATTGTCCAGTCATGGACAAACCCATTCACACTAAAAAACTAGTGTGAATTTTTTTATTTTTTTTACCAGAACAACAGAATTTTATTCTAGTGAGAATCTAAATTCAGTGGTTGCTAAATTTAGGAATTTTAATTTCAGGTCGAGGCAGCAACATGGAAGCTATACTAAAATCAATTCAAAGAAAAAAAATTCCGATAATCCCTACAATTGTAATTTCAAATAAGGCAGATGCCAGTGGTCTGAAAATTGCTCAGAAGCTTGGAGTAAAGACTGAGATTATTGAAAGTAAGGGGTTCAAAGGGAGTAGGTGGGATTATGACAAGAAAATTATTTCAGTTTTAACAAAAAATGGAGTTACCCAGAAAAATGGGCTTGTGTGTCTTGCAGGATTTATGAGAATTATTAGCCCAGAATTTGTCAAAAAATATAAAAATAAAATAATTAACATTCATCCGGCATTACTTCCATCATTTTCAGGTCTTGATGCGCAAAAACAAACAGTAGAATATGGATCAAAATATTCAGGATGCACTGTACACTTTGTAGATTCTGAAGTAGATACGGGACCAATAATTTTGCAAAAAATAGTAAAGGTATTAGATGATGATACTGAGGAGACTTTGGCAAAACGTATCTTGGCCCAAGAGCACCAAGCCTATCCTGAGGCTGTGAGACTATTTGCTGAAAATAAAATAAAAATTTATGGTAGAATAACTAAAATCAGCTAGGAGTCAGATCCTCCAAAAAAATACAGAACCACTAGTTCTTTTGTATTTCCATGAAAGAAATGTTCAATGTTTTTTGCAACAAAATACATTTTGTTTGGCCCTACAGGATGATCTTTGTTTTTAATTTTTAAAAATCCATTACCCTTGATGATAAAATAAACTTCGTCACTTTCATGAGGTTCTTGAGTATCTTCTTCTCCTTTTTGTAACACTAAAACGCCAGCAGCTAAACTTTGTTTGTTAATAAAAGTATGAAAGTAATTATTGCTTTTTTTTATTTTTTCAATATATTCGGCAACGTTGTAATCTTGTTTCATTAGGATGCTACAACACTGTAAAACTTGGGCGATGTGGTTGACTCCATAAATGAATGGCCTCTGGTTTTATTTTGATATCAGATACTACAAACATAAAAAAATTTAAGAAATCCTCACATAACTTCTTTTCCTAGATTACCAAGTACGATTACCATTATTCCAAGCATTAAATATCAAAAAGCAAGGAATATTTTCAATGACAGGCATCAAAATAGATGGAAAAGAGATTGCCCAACATGTTAAAGATAGAGTAAAAAAAGCAGTAGAAGAGCTAAAGGCTCAAAATATCAACCCCTGTCTGGCAACAGTATTAGTTGGGGAGAATCCTGCATCTGCTGCCTATGTCAGAACCAAGCACAAAGCATGCGAGGAGGTTGGCATTATTACCAAAGACCACAAACTTGCATCAAACATTACTCAAACTGAGCTCAATGAAACAATTGATAACTTGAATAAAGATACCTCAGTTCATGGAATTTTAGTTCAACTACCATTACCTGATCAATTAAATGAATTTACCACCACATCAAAGATATCTCCACTAAAGGATGTGGATGGTCTAACACCATACAATGTGGGCTTGCTTGCAATGAAAAAGGCGGCTCTGGTGGCATGCACGCCATTAGGAGTGATGGAAATGTTTGATTATCACAATATCAATTTACAAGGAAAAAATGTTGTTATAATTAATAGAAGCAATCTGGTGGGAAAGCCAATATATCATTTATTGTTAGAAAGAAACGCCACGGTAATTACATGTCACTCTAAAACAAAAAATCTTGAAGAGTTGTGTCGCTTGGCGGATATTATAATAACTGCAGTTGGAGATAGAACAAAGTTTACCCTGACACCAGACATGATAAAAGAGGGTGCAATTGTAATTGACGTTGCCATTTCAAGAAATGAGGAAAAACTTGTAGGAGATACAGATTTTGATCAAATTATCCAAAAAGCATCATTTGCAACGCCAGTACCAGGTGGAGTAGGCCCTTTGACTGTTGCAATGTTGCTAAAAAACACAATAACTGCCGCATCATTGAATATTCAACTTGGACAATAGTGTCGAGAAAAAATCATTGCGAAAGATGCTTCTTGAGAGAAGAGATGTCACATCATTTGATATGATGAAAATTGTCAGTCAGCAGATTCACAAAAAACTAAGAAAAAGCAAAATTTTCAAAGATGCAAACAAGATTGGGGCATATTATCCAATTGGAAGCGAGGTGTTAACACAGGACATCATGCAAGAGATTCTAAGTTCTGGAAGAGAGTTGTTTTTACCCAAAGTAGTAGAGGATGAAATAGAATTTAGAAAAATAACAGATTTTTCATGCCTAGAAACAGGGAATTTTGACATTATGGAGCCAAAAGATAATTGTGCAGTTGAGAATAATCTTGACTTGATTCTTGTTCCAACTATTGGAATTTCTCAGGACGGAGTAAGACTAGGTTACGGTCATGGGTTTTATGATAAATTCCTGTCAAAGAACAAGGTTGAGACAGTTTCTTTGATTTATGAAAAACAAGTCATCAAAAAAATTCCTCGCTCAGATCATGACATTATCATGAATTGGATTTTAACTGAAGATAGATTCTCAGAGATAGGATAATCCTTTTTTGCCAATATCTTTTCTGCAATACTTGTGAGGCCAGGAAATTTTTTCTGCTGCAGCATATGCGTTTGTAATTGCAGATTCCAAGGTATCACCTAGTGCAGTAACTCCCAAAACCCTACCACCGTTTGTTAGAATTTTTCCATCTTGGTTTTTGGTTCCTGCATGAAAAACTTGGACATTTTCTGGAA
>JADFOW010000054.1 GCA_022562615.1 Nitrososphaerota archaeon | reverse complement strand
CAATATGATGAATTTGTGATGTATTAAATATTGTCATATGTAATTTTAAAATGTTACAATTTTTTCGATCTAAAAAATATGGTAAAATTAGGTACAAAAGAAGATTGTATTTTAAAATAAACAGTATTACATCTGGAATTACCTATATTCTAGTGGTTGAGGATGTTGAAAAAACTGGTTTGTTCCAAAAGATACAAGCTTGTCTTTAATCAATAAAGGATATTACAATCGTTTAATGACTAAAATTAATTCACTAGGTAGTTTCTATCTAAAAAGTAGTAATGGTTAAATCATAATTTGGATCCGTTTATAAAAATGGCAAAAAAATCAATAATAACTGGATTTATCGCGTCATTATTGTTTGTAAGCTTAATTGCATATTCTCTTCCGGCATTTGCTCAAGGTCCTGAATTAACACCTGCCAAATCTGAAGTAATCGCTGTATCTGGAATTACACCTAAAAAGGACATGATTGTTCATGTTTTGGTTTTAGTCCAACCTGGAGCCGATAGAAACGAAGCAGCTGTTGCAGCACTTGCCCAACAAGGAGCACGTCCATTTACTTCTGATGAATTTTCTACAATGGCATTGTATTGGGACCAGTTTGGAGACAATGATCCAGGAAATGACAAAGTCATTCAAAATTACAACCCAAAAAATGATCCGGCAAATGGTGCTGGTTTTATTGCTTTAACCAACACTCATACTACTTGGAATAATGTTTCCTCCTCTAGCTTTACTTTTGAGTATGGTGAAGATACAAGGCGATGTCCCTCATTAGTAAAAGAGTGTAGAGGTGATCAGACCTTTGATGGCAACAATGATGTTGCTTGGCTGAAATTAAATAGTCCTACTATTCTTGCTGTTACCTGGTCAGGTACTTATATTGATGAAGCTGATATTGCTTTGAATACTGATTTTAACTGGGAAACTGATGGTGTTAATCATTTTGATGTTGAAACTGTCTTTCTTCATGAAAATGGCCATGTTCTAGGTCTTGGTCACTCTATTGATTTTAGTGCCATAATGTTTCCTTCTTATCAAAAAGTAAACCGTGATCTACAACAAGATGATATTGCCGGTGTATCTTTTCTTTATCCTGCTACAAATAATACAGAACCAGACCCAGAACCAACACCAGTAGTATCAAGTGTCAAGCAAATTGTATATGGACTTGCAGGAGGCAAAAATAACGACAAGCACTTGTTAGTCACAATACATGTTGTAGCTGATGAAAGTGATTTATCTGGCGTTGATGTATCCATATCACTTTCTAATGATAAATTCAGAAAAGGATGGAGTGGAAGTGGAACCACCGAAGGAGATGGTACAGTCACATTCCAATTAAATAATGCAAGAAGTGGATGTTATACAACAATTCTAAATTCAGTTACATCTGATCCTTCTTGGGATAGGACTCAACCCCAAGATGTTGGATACTGTAAACCTTAACCTAAAATTTTTCTGAAAACCAAACTTTGATTATTTATCGGACACAAACAATTCGTATTGACAAATGTTCTTGTGATTGGTTCTGCTGCATCTTTTTTTACTCTGTCTTTAACCGATTGGGTAATCTTTTTTCCGTCAATTTTGATGCCTGTCATTGAGAGTATTCTTGACTATTAGAAATTTAATGCTTGGAATGCCTAAATCATGCTTGGCAATCTAGGAAAAGAAATTATGTGAGAATTTCTTAAAATTTTTCATGTTTGTAGTCGTATCTGACATAAAAATAAAACTAGAGGCAGTTGATGATTTTAAAAAAATAGTTTCCCAAAATTAGGAATTAAACTTGTAATTTATTAGGTAATCTTAAAAATTTTCTATAGTAAAAAAAGAAACATCAAGTCCTTTTCAGAATCGGGCGATAGAGAGTTTGGACCTGAGTTTCATATTTACTATATTGAGCGATAACTTAAGCTTGTGTGTGTGAAAAAAAATACATACATCCATGAAAAATATCAAGTTTTTCCGGTTCTTGAGCCTAAAACCCATTTAATTTCAAAATTGGTAATTATCATATCCAGAAAGACAATCAATTAGTATAAGTACAATTTATCCCAAAAAAATTTAACTGTAAAAAAAATACAAAATCTTATTGAAGAAACCAATTTTAGGAATTGTTTTAGCATCAATTGTTTTGTTTAGTTTCCAGTCAGCATTTGCATATACTGTTACATATGAAAAGTGGGGACCTAAAATTAAAGACATCTCTACTGTTTGTATTATAGAGCCAGATTATCCAAATAGCAAAATTCTTTCAGAGACTTTTGCAAAAAGGATAATGGATGAGACAAGGATTTCAGTTAATGAATGGCAGGTTCAATTACAAAGTTTTGAGAGAGGTCGAGACAAATCAATGTGGATAATTGAACAGATCCCAATTTCGTTGGAGGAACAAAAAGAATTTGATTATAACCAATGTCACATATTTATCAAGTTCAAGGAAAGACCTGAATCCCAAGATGAGTGGTACAAGCTGTTAGCAAAAACAGAGTACGAGTTGGGCGACACAGGACGGTCTGATATTACTATCTATTATACGTCTATAAAATTTTGTAGAACAGAAGACAAGGATTGGGTATACTTTGATCCATGTTACGAAGATTTTCCAAGATTAATGCAACAGATAAAAAGTGTAATAAAACATGAATTCGGACATGCTCTAGGACTAGGACACTATTCCTCAGATAATCTTGATGTAAGCATTGGATGGGCTAGGGGAACAGTTCCTGCACCATCAATTATGGCAGTGTTTAGTCATCAGAATCTAAATGAAAATATTATCACTGTAAAAGATGTTGTAGCTGTTAGATCAATGTATGGAGAAAATGGATTTTTACCAGATAAGGAAGAACAAATAGTCTTTGATTCTTTTCAATCATCATCAGAGGTATATGTAATTCCAAAAGGAGGATTTACTGTTGCAAGCGTTGATGGTCTGATAAACAAGGACATGTACATCTCAGGATTACAAGTACAAATAACAATTATAGATCCGAATCAATCAGTTGAAACCAGAGAAGTTAGAGTAAGTTCAGATGGAGTTTTTAATTTTCAAACGGTAGTTGACGAGAGTATCGTTAATGGAACGTATACAGTATTTGCAAATTACAGAGATAAAAAGAGCCACGAGATTACAGTAGATATACAATATGAGGGGGAGGATGTTCAATCAAAGATCCCACAATGGGTAAAAAATTCTGTAAAGTGGTGGGCAGAAGACAAGATAAATGAGCATGACTTTATTTTAGGAATACAACACCTAATCAGACAAGGAATTTTGAATCCACCTTCCCCTGAAAATCAAACTGTAGAGGATTATGAAGAAAACCAACCATTGGGTGTGAAAATTCCAAACTATGTAAAACAAAACGCCCTATGGTGGAGCCAAGACAAGATTACTGACGATGAGTTTTTCGATGGAGTGCGGTATTTGATAAAAAAAGGAATTCTTGTGATTTAACTTTCAGGGATATGAAAAACAAGAATAGCGAATACTCGAGTGTATTTATTAGGTCAAAATAGATTCTAGCCAAATGAAGATAGCCGTTTGTGGAATTGGAGTTGCAGGCAGTTATCTAATATCACGAATAAAGGATTCTCACGAGGTTGTAGGATTTGAGAGAATGTCTGAGGAAAAGCATGATTCTATCTGTGCATGGGGAGCAAGCAAACCCAAGATGGTAGAGTTTTGTAAAAAATCAGGTTTAGACTTTGAGGATTATGTACTTCATGATGGAAAAAATTTGCACATTGAGATGGATAAAAACGTAAAGTTTGACATTGGCTTGCATGGATTGTGTACATATGATAAGATTCAGCTGATTAAAGATTTTATCAAAGGATGCAACGTAAACTTTGGGAAAGCACCAAAACTCGAAGATCTGGAAAAAGAGTTTGATCTAATTGTCGATTGTACAGGATTTCACAGAGTTTATCTTCCAAGGTTGAAGGAAGATTTCTTTTTACCAACCTATGAGTACATGGTACAATATGACGACAAGGTTCCATATGATGACTTTCTAGTCAGGCCATTTGCCAAAATGACAGGTTATTTTTGGTATTTCCCACTGGGAAAAAATATTGCATATATTGGTGCAGGCGATTACAAGAAAAATCACGTCAAAGCTACTGATGAGTTTTTAGCAAAACATGGAGGCAAAGTCTTAAAGACGGTTGGACGACCGATTAGATTAGCAACTCCTGATTTGTGCAAGCCATTTTACAAGGGAAAAGTAGTAGGAGTAGGAGAGTCAATAGGAACTGTCTATCCATTATTAGGAGAAGGAATAATTCCTAGTATGGAGTGCGTCGATATTTTTATAAAAAATCTAGGAGATAACGAAGCTTATGAAAAAGAGGTGTTGGAGCACTTTAAGGTCTATGGCAAAGTATTCAAATTTATTAGAAACAAGATGAAAAACCAATTTAGTATCATAAAGCAATTGCCAGACCTCTTGTCAATTTTCAGATACATGAAAAAAAATGAAGCCCGTTTTGGAATGGAGGTTCACATGAAAGATTTGATGAGAGTGGCAAAGGCCTAGCTAAAACTAACAGAGCCAAAACTTTCTCGATTAGTCCGACTTGAGGACATGTTATACTGGTAAATGATTTTAGAATATTCTTGAAACTCCTCCTTCATTTCCTCTAAATTCTCTGAGAGATAAAATCCTGGGCAGTCACCTGTAAATTGGAATGTAGCATGAACTCGTGCCATTCCCTTTTCATTTTCAAGCCAGGTTGAAAATGGATACAAATAGCATACTCCAGGACGGTCCGGATGCATGCTACAACCGCCTTTTTCATCTAGGAATCTGCATGAGATGTGTGTTCCATCATCTTGCGGGGTCTCGTCTGTTTTTCTTTTTAGATTAATTGTAGTCATTGTTGTGGATTGTCCGGATGGTCCTTGTTCTTGGTAGGTAACAGTGATAGTTTCATTTTTGATAAAATCAGAAGTCTTTTGGTATTTCAGACCCTTGCCAATTGTGACGAGATCATCAGAGGTAAGAGGAAGTCTGCCTTGCCTATTACAGCAGTTATGACAGTCAGGCCAATAGCATCTCCATAAAATATATTTTTTTTCTGAATCAAGATAAGGAACATGAAAAACAACATCTTTTACTTTAATTGGAAAATCTGAAACGTTGTTGATTTTACCTAACATGAATTGTCGTAAAATGGGGTCTATATCCCAATCTTTTTGTAATAGATTTAATGATTCTTCAATTTCTTTTTGAGACAAGTATTAAGTTATAACATCTTTTGAAGATATTATTAATGTTGAGTGAAAAAGGAAAATATGCCTCAGCTACTGAAAACAGAAGATTTGTTTGGGCAGAAGTTATTTGGCCTTTAATTTTAGAGTTAAATGATGTTGCCTTTACTTTAAAACAATATCAAAAGAAACGTGATGAGGTGTGTATGAAAAAAAATGTTGATGTTTCAATTACTTCACGAGGTTTAGTTTCTCTAATGCAAAAAGAAATTTTGCGAAAAGAAAATCATCTTTATTCTATCCACTACAGATTAATTCCATACATGCGATTAAAAGCAGATTGTGACTATGGAACAGCAATTCATGAAGTTAGAATAAAGTAGGTTCGGCAAATAATTATATTCTGAGCCTTTTGAATTTGTTTTGGTAGCCCGATAGTCTAGCGGTCAAATAGTTTTAGATCAAGGATTCTGCCCTCTGGATCTCAAGAGTGGATAGGCAGAGACGGCAGTTCGAATCTGCCTCGGGCTACTTGAAAAATTCTATCTTGAAGCTTGGGCTATCCTTTCTAGCTCATTTTTCTTTTTAACAGATGGAGCGTTAGAATCATTTTTTGATGCTAAGATGAGTTGTTCTGCCATGTGTTCTTCAATTGGTTTTGGGTTTGAAAAAGTAGCTTCTTTGATTGCATCTGCAATAAATCTTAATGCCAAATCAACTCTTCTAATTGGGGCAACGTCGACTGAAACATGATAAACTGTTCCACCATAAACAATTCTTGTTGTATCTTCATTAGGAGCAGAATATTCTACTGCTCGAACTAAAACTTCAACCGGATTTTCTCCAGTTTTAAGGGAAATTATATCAAAAGCAACTTTTACTGTGTTTAAGACTCGTATCTTTTTTCCAGTCATTTTGCCAGTGTTTTTAGCGTATTTTTTACCAAAATGCATTAGTTTGTTGCAAAGTCTTTCAACAATGTTAACTTCTGCTTTATTGAATCGTTTAAGTGCTGATCTGCCATATGTATAGGGAAGGATTTGCTTTCTAAGAGATAGTGCAGTTTTAAGTCCTGGATCCTTTACCTCAATTTTCGACATATCCCATTTCCTAAATAGTAACAGATTTTTTGTTTGTGCCAATTTTATCTCCGTGGTTTTTCTTTCTTACCAATTACAAGTTCATGAAGTGAGGTATCATTTACCTTGAAAACTTTGAATCGCACTCCTGGAATATCACCCATGGCACCTCCTTGGGTGGCACCCATTCCTTGTATATGCACTTCATCGTGTTCATCAATAAAGTTCATTGCACCATCTCGAGGCAAAAACGCAGTGACTGTTTTGCCATTTTTAATTAATTGAACCCTAACACATTTTCTAATAGCAGAGTTTGGTTGTTTTGCAGCAATTCCTACTTTTTCTAAAACAATTCCTCTTCCTTGGGGAGCACCACCAAGTGGATCTGCTTTTTTATCAATCCCTAGTTTTCTTCTTTTATAACTAGAGATTGACCATCTTTGTTTCTTTTTTTTCTCTTTTAGGACACGTCCTGCAAATAATCCAAGGGGAGATTTTCTCATATCTTACATCTCCAAAGTTGCTCTTTGAGGACTGTTTATGAGTACGCTTGTGATATCAAAATATCGTTTTGCAAGTAATCTTGCTTTTTCGGCGTTTCTTCCTTCACGCCCCACTACAATTCCTTTCTTTCTTGGATCAACTATAACTATTGCCTGTGTAGTACCATCCGATCGTTTATTTATTTTAACTTCAGAAACCAATTTTGGATTTAATAGATTTGTCAGAAATTTTGCTGGATCTTCATCGAATTCAACCAGTTCTACATTTCGTTTTACAATATTTTGCAATGATTTAATGTGACACCCACCCTTTCCAATTGCCAATCCCATTTTTCCAGAATTTACCACAAAAATTACACGGTCTTGTTTTTCATCCTCAATACAGTCTCTAGCTGTTGCGCCTGTAACATTTTGGAAAAGAGACATCATACGCATTTGTTCTATTGTAAGTTTGATTGATTGTGTCATGAAAAAATCCTAATTATCTCCGGAAAAAATTGGTCTCATTTAAATCTACATTTAACGTCTTGTAATTCTTCATTTTATTCCCTTAGTTTCTGTATCTTTAAGAATTGATTTGACATTTGTATCAGTTATTGAGGTAAATGATAGAGTTGAAATTCTAAATTGTAGGCCGCATAGTCTACCTAATGCGACAGAAGTTCCTTGAAAGTTAACAAATGGTATCCTTTCTTTTTTTGCATTTGATTCAATTTTCTCAAACATTTCTTTTTCTACAGATCGAGACAATACAATTAGTCTAGAATTTTTTACAGAGTTCAACACTTGCTTTGCACCCATAGTAATTTTGTCCTCCTTCAAGGCATCTTTTAGTGCTTTTTCTAGTATCTTACTCATTCCTTAATGACAATCGATTACTTAGGGCTTTATAGGTTTATTGAAAATTTACGTATGGAAAAAGAATTTTAATTTGAAATGCCAAAAAGAGATCCCAGTGAAGAAAACATAGAGCCAATTTGCTCAAAAAAGTTTGGAGATTTTTCTTTTTGTAATTTTATTGGCTCATTATTATCAAGTGCATCTTCGAATACATGACTATTTTCTTTTAGTGGAATTATTGGTTTTTGAAAAATCACATTATGTGTTTGAGGCATTTCTGATAATGCCAGTTCAAGATTTTGTCGAACAGCGATATAACTTGGATTTTTTCCTAACACCGTAGTATATAGGGAAACTGCTTCCTCATAGTTACCCTCATTGGCAAGTGTGTTTGCTTTGTTGTTTATAGCAGGAAGAAAATTAGAATTAATCTCTATTGCTTTATCAAAATGAAGTATTGCCTCATCATAGTATCCTAATTTTGCAAGAGCAGATCCCTTATTTGTCAAAATCTCAACATTGTTAGGATCTCGTGATAATGATTCACTAAAGAATTGGAGAGAGCTATCAAATTTACAAAGTCTGTATAAGGCAGGCCCCATTCCATCATAGTATGAGATAGTATCAAAATATTTGCTCCTATCACATCCTAAATTAATTTGGTTAAGCATTTTACCTAGTTCAATATCCTCTACAGAAAGATTGTTTGGTTTATTATTACCTGCTTGTTCGTTATCATTATTTTCAATTATGGACTTGCCTTTTGGTTTTGTTTTAATCTTTTTACTATTGTCTTTTCATTGCACGTTGGGAAGGAGTTTTGAGCGAATAGCGAAATCCCACCCCCGTCTGGAGCACCCTCAACCTCTTTCCAAATTACTTTGAAAATCCAAAACCCAAATCACAAAAAACAAATAATACTCAAATTCCAAATACCAAAAGAAAAATAGTTTAAGAATTGTAATTTGAAAATTGAAAATTATTTGAAATTTGGAAATTGAGAATTGTAATTTTAAATTGTACGCCCGAGAGGAGTCGAACCCCCAACCTTCTGATCCGTAGTCAGACGCTCTATCCAATTGAGCTATGGGCGCATACTC
>JADFOW010000016.1:20503-27451 GCA_022562615.1 Nitrososphaerota archaeon | reverse complement strand
CCATATCGACATAGTTTAGGAGAGATAATGATGTTAGCAGTGGTGTAATAGTTAGTCTCACAGCCTCTTTGAATACAGGATTTTCACGTTCTAAATCTGCAACAGTAGGGCTAAAGGAATAGTAGAAATCATTAAATGAATTCATAAAGGAAGTTCCTGACTCTGTTTGGAGTAACTTGTTGTCTCTTATTTCCCTGAGTTGCTGTACTTGAGGTGCAAATTCAGAATCAAAAGTTGCAGTAGCAATTAAACAACCTCCACCTTCATCGATTGCTGTCTCTATTTGTTGTGTTTGTTCTGATAATATTTTAAAAGAATCAATAGAATCATCATATCTTGATAATTGGTTATCAAAGTCATCTACTCCATTACTATATGCGAAAGTGTAAAATTTACTAGGACCAGAAATGGTTATTTCTTTGAATTTTACCTCAAATGTTTCATTATTGCTTTGAAAATTTCCTATAGCATTAGTAACATATGCCTCTTTTCCATTAATGGTTGCCTTTTCTTGGGAAATTATTTCTAAATTACCTATTGCTACTACTTCTTGTAGCAATTCCTTTTTTTCTTGTATAAAATCATCAAGTGTTTTTCCATCCTTATCAATAATCCTCAAAGAGATTACCGGATTGATTTCCCCTATCTTTGGTCCTACTGCTACAACATCTGGTGTGTTTTCATCCGTTTTTGGTGGTTGTTGTAGGGACCATCCTTCAGGTGCACTAAATGCAACATCAAATTCTTCACTTTCAAACAATTGACTTCCAGTTCCCTCAGTTGGTTGTGGTGGAATGTCCATACTTTCTACAATTCTGTCAGGCTCACCCAAGTCAAGTAAGTCGGGTACTTCAGAGCGGCTAACAGTTACGGCCTTGATAATTTCTACTTCGTCTGTATCTACGGGAATATCTCTTGGACCTATTTCTAATGAGATAATTTTATCTAAAGTTTCAAAACTTTCATCAGTTACAATTCTTCCAAATACAGTGTATTGTTGGTCTAAGAAATTAGAATCTTGGTGAACTATAAAAAATTGTGAGCCTGCACTGTCCGGACTTTGTGATCTTGCCATTGAAAGAGTACCACGATTATGTTTAATGGAATTAAATTCAGCATCTATTGAATAGCCTGGACCTCCTTGTCCCCAAATACTATTATCAACATCCTTTGTATTGGGATCTCCTCCCTGAATCATAAATCCAGGAATTACTCTATGAAAAAGTACCCCATCATAAAATCCACTTTCGGTTAAGTTGATAAAGTTCTCAACATGATTTGGTGCATCTTCAAGGAAAAACTCTATTACAATTTTTCCTTGACTAGTTTCTAAAATTACTAATTTATCATCAGACTGTGCAAAAGATTGGTTTGTTAAAGTAATTAAAAGGAGAGTCAAGGTAAAGAGAATGAGAATTTTTTGCAATAAAACTCGTCAAATTATCTTCCTTAAAAGCTAATTGTATTAGTTTTTAAAAAGTCAAATTTATGAATTGGTATGGAGTCGGATGAAAAAATTCAGGCACATGTAGTTTCAATCTGGAGAGAGTCAAAAAAATTCTTTTCAATTGGGGGCCGGGAAGGTATGTTAATTTTAACTAACAAGCATCTAATGTTTGTACATAAAACTGAGGCAAAAAAAAAGTGGTGGGCCGCTATTAGGAAACGACAAACTGTTCATTTTTTAAAATCAAAAGATACAATGATTACTCATGATGGGTATTATGAAGAAAATCTGAAAATAGATATGGAAAATGAAAAGAATGTAGAATTAAGATTTGATGATATTTTGAATATTTCTCATGAGGAAAAAGTGTGGGGGAGTGTATTACTAATTGAGTATGAAAAGAATGGAAAACTGGAAAAACATCAATATGGTATTGCCCAAGATTGGGTAAAATATCCAGCAAAAGAACCTACAAAATACATGAGAGCCGATTGGGAGCCTTTTGTAAAATATATTAAAGATAGACAAAAAATTACGAGGTAAAATTGGGGAAAATCTATGCAGTTGGTGTAGGGCCAGGCTCTCCAAAATATGTTACAGAAATTGTAAAAGAAATAATTCAAAGTTGTGATATTGTAATTGGATACAAGTACACCTTGAAAACAATTGAAGATTTGTTAGAGGGAAAAGAGATCCATGAGATTACGATGAGTAATCAAGAAGAATCTTTTCAGAAAATTTTGCCAGTTTTAGGTGAGCGTTCTTTAGTAATTCCTTTTACAGGTGATGTTAATTTTTCCGAATCCGAAGTGGTAGATAGGCTGATTGAGATTTTTGGTGATGTAGAAATAATTCCTGGAATAAGTTCTATTCAAGTGGCCGCATCAAAAGCTCAGGTTCCTTTGGATAAATCTAAAGTAATTACAATGCATGTCACTACTTCGATAGAAGAAAAGAAGCTTGACTTGCAAAAGGCTTTGATTGATGGATTTAGTGTTATTTTGGTTCCAAGACCGTGGCCCAGCCAACCAGAAAAGAATTTTATGCCTTCAGAAATTGCGATTTACCTTAAGGAGAATAATTTTCCTACAGAAGACATGAAAGTTCATGTCTTTGAGGCATTAACAACTGAAAATGAGACTAGTTTGGTAGGTGTCGTAAAAGACTTGGAGGGGAAGGAATTTTCAGATTTATCTTTAATGGTTTTTAACCAAACCAGACTAGATTCTTATATGAATTATAGATGGCAGTGGAAAAACTAATTTCCCTGTTGATTTTTGGTCGTACCTAGAATAAGATTATCCACATCTGGGAAGGCATAGGTAATTATTTTCATCCAAGGATATGTTGGATCATATAATCTGTAAAACCCCATCTCATCAAATGTTATGCTGATGGATTCTCCAGGTAAAATTTCTACGGTAGAGATTCTACCATCAGGAGTAAATGGATTATGGCGGTCCCCATAGTTTTCTTTTCCGCTAAGGATACTATGAGATACATCATCGTCATTCACAAAAACAATTGTTGTTCCAGGCTCAATTGTGATTCGGTCTTGTGAGAAATAACTTAATCTTAAAGGACCACTACCAAGTCTAGGGTCTCTGGTTTCGCCACTTTCAATATAACTACTTGCCACTCCTTGAGTTGAGGAACCAGGAAAAATATGTATTGTAAGAATTTCTTCTTCAAAACTAGTTTCAGTAGAGCTATCAAGGATCTTTGTTAGTTGAGAAAGTTTTGCAGTATAGATTATTTTGTATGTATTATCAGAAGTTGTAATTCTTCCGGTAAATCCGTATATGGCTGCATCCTTGCTTTCTTCAACTAAACGTCCAAAGAAACTAATGGTTGTATCAAATCCACCTATACTTTCTATATTTCCGTTAATTCTGATATAACGCCCTTCACGGAGAAACTTACCATCAAGTTCGGATATTACAAAATCTTCGTTATCTAATGTGATAAATCCATCTTCAATCCTAAAATCAATACTACTGCCAGATTGTTGATGCGATGACAAACCGATATCTATTTCTGAAAGTCGGATTAATTCCTCAGTTACTGCAAAACCAGAACCTTCAAGAAGGTAAGCTGAGTTTTCACTAACTTCAGCAAAAGCATCATTAATGAAAAATCCGGAGGATATTACAAGCAAAGCTAAAAGTCCTACAAGGGAAATATTCACGTTATATTTTTCTATTAATTTGGTTTATAATTTGCTACTAAATTATTTTAGATTGAAGATATAGTATATCTAAACTCAAATTTTGTGGCTAGAGTTCAGGTATTTGAAAACTTTCTTCTTAAGCAAGTTTTATCATATAATCTTCCAAAAATCCACCAGCTAACAGCAGACCAATTACAATAGCGATTTCAATTAGGGTTGGTTTTAAAAAAGGAGAAAGTTTGGTTTTTTTTGTTATTGCTCTTATCAGAATAAAACTCCTAGATGTTGCCAACGAGTAGGCACCAATCTCCATTAGTCCAAATGGTGAAAGATAGAGAATCGCAAGTGGTGGAATTTCTCCTAATTCTGGTCTGATTAAGACTATTGCTGCAAAAGCAAATCCTGTTGACCAGGCTGAAAATAATCCCCAGGCTACCCCAAAACCGGGAATAAACATTGGTAATGAAATGGCAGTATTATGAAGGAAGATTCCCATCGCGTCAATGTCCAATACTAATTTTTCGAATTCCTCCATGAAGATATTTGCTTCCTCTTCACTTACTTCAGACATTGTTCCTATCTGAAAAACCACAGTAAACAATCCCATGAATACAAAAAATGTAATTATTCTAAGTCTAAACACGGTCTCTTTTTCTATCTACAATATTTGAGGGTTCGGAGTGGGCGCAGATTTAATTAAACCAGAAATTATTCTGAGTTGTTGAAAAAAGAATTAACTTTTGTTTTGAATTATGCTTTGAAAAAAGGATTCCAAATTCATCCTGATGCGTTTGAATTTTTGGAAAATGTGGATGTAAAAAAACTTGAAAAAATAATCAAAGAAATTGTTCGTGAGAAAACAAAACAAAAATTATTTCAGATCAATCAGGATGACTTAGAAATTTATTTTGGAATAAAAGAAGACAAGAATCTCAAAAGTGATTACAAGGTGCTTTTTGATCCATCTAATAAAATTACTAGTGCTGAAGGGATAAGTGGCTACAACTCGTTATTTACAAGCCGATTTAACAAACTAAAAAAAATCATTTCTGATAGGCCTGAATCCAAAATGTTAAAGTCTATTGCCTCAGTCAAAGTCGCAAAATCTGATGATGATATGTACGTATGTGGTTTGGTGACTTCAAAAATCCGGGAAAGAAACGTCACAAAATTGCTGTTAGAGGACCCATCAGGCTCACTTGAAGGTATTATTTTTGATAATGAGTTACAAAAAACGGCAGATTTACTGTTAAATGATCAATTCGTTATGGCACGAGTAGGAATTGGGAAAAATTCTGGTTTAATCATTAAAGATTTGATTTCACCTGATGTTCCTGATCAAGGCTCAAACAGATCCGAATCAGAAACATTTGCAGTTTTTCTCTCAGATTTGCATATTGGAAGTAAATACTTTATGGAAGAAGAATTTAGTGATTTTGTTTCGTGGTTGTCCAGTCCTGATCCTGTAGCACGTAAAATTCGATTTCTGTTAATCGGAGGGGATTTAGTAGATGGTGTTGGAATATACCCCAACCAAGACAAGGAACTACTCTGTCAAACTATAGAAGAGCAGTTAAAAAAGATGGAGAGTTTAATCAGTAAGATTCCAAAC
This sequence comes from Nitrososphaerota archaeon, assembly GCA_022562615.1. GTDB lineage: Archaea > Thermoproteota > Nitrososphaeria > Nitrososphaerales > Nitrosopumilaceae > Nitrosomaritimum. Next base: position 22,222 of record JADFOW010000016.1, on the reverse strand, counting down.
TACATCAAAATATTCATCATTCCGGGGAATCATGATCCTGGAAGAAGGGCTTTGCCACAGCCTGCAATACCAAAAAAATACAACTCTGACGTTTGGGAAAAAGAGAATGTGATTATGGTTGGTAATCCTGCTGTTATTTCATTAAATGGTGTAAAGGTATTGATGTTTCATGGGCAAAGTATCGACGATATTGTGAAAACTACTCCTGGTTTAAGCTATGATAGGCCTACTGACGTTATGAAACACCTTCTTAGAGTAAGACACCTAAGTCCAATTTATGGTAGTCAAACTCCGATTGCGCCTGAGGTTGAGGATTTTATGGTAATTGAGGATATTCCTGATATTTTCCATGTTGGTCATGTTCACCGGGCTCAATTAGATATGTACAAGGGTATTCTTTTGATAAACTCTGGTTCATGGCAAAACCAAACTCCTTTTCAGGCTAGTGTTGGAATGACCCCAAATCCAGGTATTGCATTAATGGTAAATTTAAAAACATTTCAAGTACTTCATCAAAATTATAATTCAAAATTAGACAATATCTTGCAAAGTTAGATCGTCTTTGAAGGTTTTTTTTATCATTTCAGGCGATATTGTTAGTTTGAATTTTTTTGTTCGTCCATGAATTCCTTGATGGACTAGTCTACCGCTAATAATTCCAGATAATTCAATTTCACTTAATATCTGAGTTATCCGTCTTTGTGTGAGTTCATCGCGCCCTACCAATTTGCATAATGCTTTGTAAGAGGAATAAATTTCTCCGGTTGATGGCCCTCCTGCTTTCATTATGGCTAAAATAACTAACTTTTCATGAAGGGGATAAGATTTCAGTGAAGTCTCTTCTTTATTTTCATCAATTTTTTGAGATGCCTCTCGTACGTGTTCTTTTGTGACTTTTTCTGATTGTTGCCTTTCGGCAATTTCTCCTGCTACACGCATTAAATCTATGGCTCTTCTGGCATCTCCATGTTCACTTCCAGCTAGGGCGGCACATAGGTTTAGAGCAGGCTCCTGTACTGAATTAGGAATAAAGGCTTGATTGATTCTTTCTTCAAGTATTTTTTTGATTTGTTCAACATTATAGTTTGTAAATACAATCTCCTCTTCCCCAAGACTGCTAATTACTCTTGGATCAAGTCTTTCTTTGAATGTTAAATCATTTGATATCCCAACCAAAGTCAAAGACCCTTGATTTAGCCTTTCATTTGCTCGGGTTAGTTGGTATAAAATATCTTTACCTGTTTTGGAGACTAGTTCGGCAAGGTAATCAATTTCATCTATTACAAAAATCGCGTTAATTTTGCCATTATCTATATTGCTTAAAATTCGTTTAAAGACCTCACTGATGGCAAGTCCTGTGGTAGGTAATTCTTTATCAGTTAATCCTAATTGTCTTCCAAAACTAACCAGTAAACCATAGAGTGTTGTTTCCTCTTTTGAGTTGGAATAAATCAGTTTTATGGGGAAATTTGACTTTCCCACTCTTTCTTGTATTTTAGATAATACTTTCTTAACAACTAAGGTTTTTCCGGTGCCTGGTTTGCCATAAACTAATAGATTTGAGGGTCTGGATTTTTTAAGGATGGGAATAAGTGATTGGGTTACTTGTTCCTGTTCTGCATCTCTATGTTGGATAACTTCTGGAATGTATGTAAAGTGGAGAATGTCCCTGTTTTTTATAATGGATTTTCCCGATTCTGCTGCATCTAATAATCTATC
>JADFOW010000016.1:0-20404 GCA_022562615.1 Nitrososphaerota archaeon | reverse complement strand
AGTGATTGGGTTACTTGTTCCTGTTCTGCATCTCTATGTTGGATAACTTCTGGAATGTATGTAAAGTGGAGAATGTCCCTGTTTTTTATAATGGATTTTCCCGATTCTGCTGCATCTAATAATCTATCAATTGGGTCTGACATACTCACACACCTTTGTTTCTACTAGTCAATAACATAACCATATCTGAATTAGGAGAGTATAGAATAGAATAATAATTCTAGTTTAGTTTGTAAGTAATTATTTTTAGTTATATTTTCTCCTAAAAAAAAATTAAAAAAGATAGAGAGTGGAAATATTGGTGTGTGGGTAAATTAATTGTTAAATGGATAACAATTTGTTAAACTCATGTTAAGAAATCTTACAAAAAGGCCATTTTAACCCCTTTATTTCCATTCCAGGTGTTAAGATTGACGTTAACACTGTGAATATCAAATTATTACCCCCACATTTCCATTCCAGGCATGAAATAAGGGCAATAATTTAATTATATGAAAAACTTTTGTTAATTACAAAAAACACTCTAGGCATGCATTAGGCAGTCAATGTTAACAAACAATTTAGTTAACTAAACTTCGCGGATCATTTGAATTGTTAACAATCGATCCTCAAAGATCTAAAAATGGCAAAAAAACGTATTCGTATTGATATGGAAGACTCCGATGGAGCCCGTTATGACATTAAAATAGAGGGGAATGTTACTAGGGAAAAAATCCTAAAAATATTTGAATTAATGGATTTAATGAATATTGAGGAAGAGCAAGAAACCATAAAAATGGATTCGGTTGGGGGAAAAATCTGGCATATTGTAGATACGTTCTTCCCAATGGGCAAGTACACATCCACAAATATTCTAGAAAAATATGAGGATGAGTATAACGAGCCTGTAAAATTAAGTATTATTTCCACCTATTTGTCTAGATTCTCCACAAAAGGTAAGATTGGTAGGGCTAGAACGGGGCGTGAGTGGACTTACCAAACCATAAAACTTAGTCAAAAACAAAAATAAAATTACGAAATTGTTATTTTACGCACGATTAATCTATCATTATCGAAAATTATCTTTACATATTCACCTTTTTGAATATCCATATATTTTCTAAATTGTTTTGGGATGGAAATTGTTCCTGCAGAAGTTATTTTTACTAAAACTTCATTTTCTTGGATTGACATCTAATTATTATATATTAATAATATATATAAATTAATAAATTTATTATTTATAATAATTACTAAATCCTTGGTTACAAATATTTTTCTAAAAATAAACAACCCTAACCTTAAGAAAATTAAAAAATAAAATTATGCTACAGTGGGACTGGTTTCTACCATACTAATTTTCTCTTTTCCTTTTTCAGAAATTGAATAAGTGTATGGTTTTGATTCTGTATTTCTTTTTACGTATCCATCTTCATACAATTTTTTCATTAATCTTGAGGTGTGTTCTCTGGTTCGTTTTAATGTGATTTGTATGTCACGTGATGTCATAGCTTTGTTTGTGATAAGATGCAACACATGATCAATTGCATTATTGTGGTCCAAATTACTTATCGTATGCCTAATTTGGGGTTCATCAGGCATAATTTCCGATTTCATTCTAGGTTCCGAGGGTTTCTCCCCAACCTTATTCTTTGCAAGTTTTTCTAAGAACTGCTTTAATTCCAAGTTTGGGTCCACGGTTTTTTCCTCCAAATCTTGGATTTCTATTAAATCTAGGCGTATTTTCATATCAATTAATTGTCTTTCATAATACTCTAAGCGTTCTGCATGTGATGTGTCCGTGGTTTTGTTAGTTTTAATCATTGGCCATAATTTGTAGAAGGCAAAAAGAGCCCCCAACCCAACTAAAAAGGAAACCATCACACTTAGGATGACATCAGGATCAGGAATTTCTATTAACATCACAAAATTTATTCCTAAATTGTGATTTATCGTGATTGACCAACATTATTTCACATTTTAGATTAACATACTCACACTCCTTATCACAATGAAAACAACTTCATCATAACTCGAAATTACATAACATCACATGCTGCATGCTTGACGAATAACTCTATCAATCACATTTATCACATCCCCCTCCCTCTCAGGAAAGACATCACTATCATTAATCACACCTACTTGTTCTGAAAGTTTTGATATCACATCGATATCATCGGGCAAAAGTATGCCAAGGCCACGTAAAAGAATGATTGAATAAAATAAAGCTATTAATTTTCCTCGAGATTGACTAACCTGCCTGTAATACGCACCTTTTGTTATAGTAAATTTTGATTCCAGAAGATCCCTCTGATTTAAAATAATTTCAATTTGTCGTTCCGTAAACAATGATTTTTTGATAATATTTCTAATAATATTGTTAAAATTAGAATGATTGAACTCCGACATAGCTATACAAATCTGTATACCACTATTCCAATTAAACTTTAAAGACCCACCTACAAACCCATTTTATGACCAGAAATAAGGTTGAATTATTCCTAAAATCGGAATTAAAAAAGAAAAAGGCATTATTGTTTGTATTAATAGACTCCGAAGTTTCAAAATTAGAATCCTCAAAGAAGTTGGCCAAGGATGTTGAAAAAATTGGAGCCTCGGCCATTCTTATAGGTGGGTCTTCTGCGACTGACCAAATCGAGATGGCTAAAGTAGTCAAAGGCATAAAGCAAGGAATCAAGATACCAATTATTCTATTTCCAGGTAATGTTACGGGAGTTGTTCCCAATGCTGACGCTATTCTCTTTAGTTCTTTAATGAATTCTGAAAATCCATATTTTATTACACAGGCACAAGCCCTTGGAGCACCAAGCGTACTCAAATTCGGTCTAGAACCTCTTCCTACAGCTTATCTGGTGATTGGTGATGGGACGTCTGCTTGGTTTGTTGGCTCAGCTAGGGGTATTCCATTTGAAAAACCAAAAATTGCAGCCGCATACGCACTTGCTGCACAATTTCTGGGTATGAGATTTGTATACCTAGAGGCAGGGTCTGGAGCAAAGTCGACGGTAACTCCTGAGATGGTAAAAACAGTAAGAAAAACATTCAATGGATTCTTGATAGTTGGTGGTGGAATCAAAAATGTGAAAACTGCTAAAGAAATAGTCAAGGCAGGTGCTGACGCCATTGTAATTGGTACCTTCCTAGAAAATGGAGGAAGTATCAAAAAACTTGTAGAAATTGCAAAAACAATTCAAAGAACCAAGTAATAGAATAGTACAATGTCAGAAAACAACGTAAATACTCGTTTACTAGGCATAAAAATGCCAAATTACTATAGAAATTACTATACCAATCTTTCAAATAACACTTTTACGATTTTTGAGAAGGCAGCAGATGCTAAATCAAGTCTAGTAGATTCTTCTGGAATAATTGAGCCAAAAATTGCATTTGATTTGGCCGATAGGGTTTCTAAGATGCACGAAATAGATATTGCTGGTCCTTTACGTAAGCTATTAAAAATTAATGGAAAAGAACTTTCAGCATTAATTCTCTCAAAGGAGATCGCCTTAGGGGAATATTCCCTTCCTGAGTCTACTCTGGAGGAAAAATTGGATTTAGCAGTTAGAGTAGGATTAGCGATAGTCACAGAAGGTGTCACAATTGCTCCTCTTCAAGGGATAAGTGAAGTTAAGATAAAGAAAAACAAAGATGGCACTGATTATCTCTCTGTGTCTATAGCAGGACCAATGAGATCTGCTGGAGGAACTGAATCTGCAGTAACAATGCTAATAGCTGACCATGTACGAAAAACAGCTGGACTCTCAAAATACCAAGCAAACTCTTTTGATGATGAAACTGGAAGATTTGTTGAAGAGTTACGAATCTATGAAAGGGAGGCAGGCAATTTCCAATTTCATATCCTTGATGAGGATATTATTCGAGTAATCTCTAATCTTCCTGTTGAACTTGACGGTGTTGATACGGATCCTTTTGAGGTGGTTAACCATAAAGGAATGACAAGAATCAAAACAGATAGAGTTAGAGGAGGAGCATTAAGGGTTTTAAACGATGGATTAATCGGCAGATCAAAAAAACTACTAAATCGAATAAAACTCTACAAACTAGATGGTTGGGAATGGCTTGCTGACCTGAAAGGGGCAGTACAAACAGGCGATAAACAAGAAGACGCAGCTGCAAAAAGAATGCGTGAGGTTATTACTGGACGTTCAGTTTTATCCATGCCTAACAAATTAGGTGGATTTAGACTAAGATATGGCCGTGCTTGTAATACAGGATTTGCAGCAGTAGGGATTCATCCTGTTATTGCAGAAATTTTAGATCACGCTATAGCAGTGGGAACCCAAATTAAAATGGATATTCCAGGAAAAGGGGCTACAGTAGCTTTTGTTGATTCAATTGAAACTCCAATTGTCCGTCTAAAAAATGGGAATGTTGTAAAAATTAGAGATGTAAAACATGGAATAAAAATTAAAAAGGAAATTGAAAAAATTCTTCATTTAGGAGATATTTTAATTTCCTTTGGAGATTTTTTAGAAAACAATGCTCAACTTATTCCAACAGGTTATGTTGAAGAATTTTGGATTGAAGAATTAAGAGAAAAACTAGCAAAATACGAGCCTAATGATGAGTATCTAAACCAATTTCTTAACCGAGAACCTACTTTGGATGAAGCCCTTAAAATTTCACTAAATTTTCAGATCCCATTACATCCCAAATTTCTTTACTTTTGGGATCAAATTTCACCTTTAGAACTATCAAAAATTTTACAACCAAAAAAAATCAACGAAAATTCAATAGAATACCCTCTAAATGTTAAAAAAATTCTTGAAAAATTGGGAGTACCACATGAACAAAAAGATTCAATCATTCTCAAAGAAAATGAAGCCAAAATTTTCTATAATATACTCTTCAGAAACCCACCGATAATTGATGACTCATCTATACCCAAAATTCTCTCAAAATCCTCTGAAATTCCAATACGAAATAAATTTTCTACATCAATTGGAGTAAGAATAGGAAGACCAGAAAAAGCAGCTCCTAGAAAAATGAAACCTCCAACTCATGTTTTATTTCCAATTAGTGATAAAGGCGGCCCAACAAGAGATCTTCTAAAAGCCTCCAGACATACTAATTTTTTTACCAATATTTTCAACCGTATATGCAGTAATTGTAAGGAACCTTCAATAGGAATAAAATGCTCAAAATGTGGAATAAAAACATCAATAATATACCAATGCTTAAACTGCAGAGATATTCTCGATTCTTCCTTCTGTGAAAAATGTAAACGACAAGCCCCCTCTCACTCGTACAAGTCCTTTCCCTTGAAAGAAAAGTTGCTTATAGCCCAAGAAAAAATGGGTCTTCGGGCACAAGAACCATTCAAGGGAGTAAAAGAATTAATCAGTCAAGATAGAATTCCTGAACCCCTTGAGAAAGGATTAGTTCGTCAAAATTTTGGACTTACAATGTTTAAGGATGGGACTGTTCGCTTTGATGCCACCAATTCCCCCATAACTCAATTCAAGCCCTCATGGATTGGAACTTCTATCGAAAAACTCAAAGAATTAGGATATACACATGATATTGATGGAAATCCAATTGCGAACTCAGAACAAATAATAGAAATTCGCATGCAAGACCTTATTATCCCATATGAGAGTGGAAAATATCTTGTTTCTATCTGTAAATACATAGATACATTATTAGAAAAATTCTATGGAAAACTTTCTTTTTACAATGTTAAAAACCCTGAAGAGTTAATCGGGCACCTAGTAATCGGTTTGGCTCCACATACCTCTGTAGGAATTGTAGGAAGAATTATTGGATTTACTGAAACCCATGTCTGTTTTGCCACTCCAAATTGGCACTCTGCAAAAAGAAGAGATGCAGACGGAGATGCAGATTCAATAATGCTCCTTATGGATAGCCTTCTAAATTTTTCAAGACAGTTTCTATCAGATAGAATAGGTGGACTGATGGATGCACCATTACTAATTCAGCCCTTGGTTTTACCTCATGAATCTCAACCACAAGCCCATAACTTGGAAGTTACCAAATCTTTACCATTAGATTTTTTCCGATCAACACTTCAACAAAACAAGGCCTCAGATGTAAATTCAGTTGAAATAATAAAATCGCGATTAGAAACTGAAAGACAATTCTATGACTATTTTTTTACCCACAAGACCTCCTCTCTTACAACATCCAAATCCCGAAGTGCATATTCCACATTAGGTTCTATGTTGGATAAACTGGATATGCAAATTCGAAATGCCGATATGATTGATGCAGTAAACACCTCAGAAATCGTTTCTAATGTAATCTCCACGCATTTGGTTCCAGATATTATGGGAAATCTTCGTGCATATGCAAGGCAAAGTTTCCGATGTACCGCATGTGGAAAATCTTATCGCCGGCTTCCTTTAATTCAAAACTGTTTTTGCGGTCACAAGCTTATCCAAACCATAACTCGAGGGTCTGTAGAAAAATATCTAAAACTAGCCAAGCGATTAATAAATAATTATGATGTAAGTGAGTATCAAAAAGGACGAATTAATGCATTATCTGACGAAATTGATCTAGTTTTCGGAAAGAATAAAGGAGATCAGTCTCTTCTTACCGATTATGCGTCTTAGAATTACTATCTTAATTTGACGTATTCGTAAGCACCCAATTTATTGTCAAAACAATACTGAACTTGTTGATAGTCATTTCTGAAAGATTTGACCTTTGGTAGTATTTTTTTTGGATCTTTTTTCTCTATTACAATTTCTTTGATAAAGGACGCAATCTCTTTCATCTCCCCTTGTTTCATTCCAATTCTTGTTATTTCAGAAACCCCTAATCTAATTCCACCTGGATGGAAATAATGGCGTCCTGCCTTGATATCTCCTGGAATTAATTGTCTATTCACAATGATATTGGCCTTTTCTAATTCTGCTTCAACTTTACCTCCATCAGAATAATCAAGTACATTTACTGCAATTTGATGTGATTCGGTAAATCCTCTACTCTCACCTAAAACTTTGAAACCAACATCACTAAGAGCCTCAGCAAAGGCTTTTGCATTTTTTAGAATTTGAATTGCATAATCTTTCCCAAATTCTAATGCTTCTGCAAATGCAATGGCTTTTCCAGCCATATGGTGAATATGATGACTACTAGTGAGCCCAGGAAATATTGCTTTTTTAATCCTCTCTTCATGTTCTTTTGAGCCTAAGACAAGACCTCCTTGAGGACCAAACAAAGTTTTATGCGTACTCATCGTCATAGTATCTGCCCCCTCGCGTAATGGGTCTTGGAATTTACCTCCGGCAATCAAGCCTGCTACATGAGCTGCATCATAGTTGATATGCATATCAAAACTCTTTAGAAAGTCTGCTAATTCCTTTACAGGATGTGGAAACAAAAACAATGATCCCCCAAACATTGCCATTTTTGGAAGACGTCCCTTTTTCTCTAATTCCTTTACCTTTGCTTTTGTTTTATCTACATCAATGGTCATCTCTTCGGCATTAAATGAATAAAACTCAATTTCCAATCCATGAACTAAACCAGCCGTACCTGAATGCTCTTTTTTACCATGAGAAATATGACCTCCAGCTGGAATGGAAGGGGCTAGCATTACATCACCAGGATTTGTAAAGGCTGAATATATGGCAAGATTGGCGATAACTCCTGAAATGGGTCTTACATCTGCAAATTTGGCCTTGTAGAGTTTTTTTGCTAGTTTCATACATTCAATCTCAACATTATCAATGTAGATACAACCTGCATAGACTCTCTCCCCGGGCCATCCTTCTGCATATCTATTGCCAAAATCTGAAATGATGGCCTCACGCACAGCTGGGCTGGGTATATTTTCACTTGCAATTAATGGAATAGAAGTTTCAAACCACTTGTGATGCTCTTTTAAATTTGAAAAAATTTTATCATAAGATTTTCTGTTTGCGGATTTTGCCATGAACTGAAAATTGATTTTCCCAATTTAAAAACACCGATTATCAATCTTAAAAATTTTCAATTTTCTGCAAGGTATAAAAGGGGAATAGAGAGGTTTTACAATAATGGGTATGCAAGCTACTTCCAAAGGAACTATGCCAGTCATACTGCTAAAAGAAGGCGGTACAGAAACCAAAGGAAGAGATGCTCAAAAAAATAACATAGCTGCATCGAAGATTATAGCAGAGATTGTTCAATCCAGCCTTGGTCCTAGAGGTATGGATAAGATGTTAGTTGACTCCTTAGGAGACGTTACTATTACAAATGATGGTGCGACCATCTTAAAAGAAATTGATGTTCAACATCCAGCAGCAAAAATGTTGGTGGAAATTTCAAAAACAACAGATAATGAAGTGGGCGATGGTACTACTTCGGTTGTAATTCTAGCTGGCTCTCTACTTGAGAATGCTGAATCCTTACTTGACCAAGATGTTCATCCAACAATTATTGTTGATGGATACAGAAAAGCAGCAAAAAAAGTAAAACAATATCTCAAAGACATTGCCGAACCGATTTCTGCTAATGATAAATCAATTCTCTTTAAAATTGCCAAAACCTCTATGCAAACAAAATTAGTGAGAAGAGATTCAGACCATCTAGCAGATACTGTTGTAGAAGCAATTCTTTACGTTGCAGAAAAAGAAGGTGACATTTACAGAGTTGATATTGATGATGTCAAGGTAGAAAAGAAGGCAGGAGGCTCCATAAAAGACTCTAATATTATTAAAGGAATTGTTCTTGATAAAGAAATTATCCATGGCGGAATGCCAAAAAAAATCATCGATGCAAAAATAGCATTGATAAACACCGCTCTTGAAATCAGTAAAACCGAAACAGATGCTAAAATTAACATTTCAAATCCACAACAGATGAAATCATTTCTCGATGAAGAAAATCGAATGTTAAAAACAATGGTAGACAAAGTAATTGGTTCAGGAGCCAACGTGATTCTTTGCCAAAAAGGAATTGATGATATGGCTCAGCACTATCTTGCAAAAGCAGGAATTATGGCCGTTAGAAGAATCAAAGAAAGTGATCTAACTAAACTAGCAAAAGCAACTGGTGCAAGAATTGTAACTAACCTTGATGATTTATTTGAAAAAGACCTAGGTATTGCAGAGATAGTGGAAGAGAGAAAAATTGAGGAGGACAAATGGGTCTTCGTTGAAGGCTGCAAAAATCCAAAATCAGTAACACTTCTTCTCCGTGGTGGATCGCAAAGAGTAGTGGATGAGGTTGAACGCTCAATTCATGACGCATTAATGGTCGTTAAAGATGTAATTGAAAATCCCTTAATTGTTGCGGGTGGGGGAGCCCCTGAAACATATGCTGCTACTAAATTAAGAAGCTGGGCAAAAACTCTTGAAGGTAGAGAACAATTAGCAGCAGAAAAATTTGCCGATGCTTTAGAAACAATACCCTTAGTCCTTTCAGAAAATGCAGGAATGGATCCAATTGATACTTTGGCTACTTTACGTTCAAGACAGGTTAAAGGAGAAAAATGGACAGGAATTGATGTTATGAAGGCAAAAATAGCAAACATGAAATCAAGTGAAATTATTGAACCATTAGCAGTAAAACTTCAAATTGTTTCGGCAGCATCAGAAGTAGCTTGTATGATTCTTAGAATTGATGATATAATAGCAACAACAAAATCTACAGGACCACCTCCAGGAGCTGAAGGTGGCATGCCTGGAGCAGGTGGCATGCCTGGAGCAGGTGGCATGGGTGGCATGCCCGACATGGGAGGCATGGGTGGCATGCCCGGAATGATGTAATTTTAGAGAAAAATTATTTTTCAAAAGTTTATTTTATAATTAAAACCACAAATTTTATTGAGTGAGACTGGGTCTAAAATAAAAACAGGTTTTAAGTATATCTATCTAGTAGTATTTTTTTTATTACTTGCAGGAGTTTTCTATCCCCTGATTAACGATCTTTCACTAGACGGTGTTATTTCTGGAGTTACAGTATTGTTTGTGGGTCTTGCAGGTGGAATCTTGTTGTATAAATCTGCAAGTTCAGAAAAAAGACGAGAAATTTACTTTGGCGTAGGAGTTGGTCTTATTGCTATATCATTAGCCCTAATCTTTCAGATAACTGGAAGAGTTTAGCTATTACACGTCAAAATATAAATAAAATTCATGAGGGTGAGGTCTGATTGCAATCTCTCTTTGATCCCGTCTTTCTAACTCTATGATTTTATCAAGAACATCATTTGTGAAAATTGGATTTAGGAACTTTCTATCACTTTCTAATTCATCTAATGCTTCTCCTAGACTTTTTGGCAAAACACCTATTCCTCTTTTTGCTCTATCTGATTTTGTCATCTTAAATATATCATCATGAATTTGTTCACCTGGGTCAGTTTTTTTCTTTAGTCCATCCATTCCTGCTGCAGTAATTGCTGCAAATGCAAGATATGGATTTGAGGATGGATCAGGAGCTCTAAATTCAAGCCTTTTCAGGTGAGAATAGTTTTTTCCTTTCAGGTGTTTTGGAACTCTTACAATGGCAGATCTGTTTCCTGCACTCCACGCAATATATGCTGGAGCTTCATATCCTGGAACCAATCTATGGTATGAGTTCGTAGTTGGATTACAAATTGCAGATAATGCCTTGGAGTGATTAAGAATTCCACCACAGAAATATCTAGCAGTTTGGCTTAGCTCATCATCTTCATCAGAATCATAAAAAATATTGTTTTTCCCCTTCCACAAACTTACATTAACATGCATACCAGACCCAGAATCCATTGCAATTGGTTTTGGCATCATAGTTGCAACCTTTCCATATTTCATTGCAATGTTTCTTATCACATATTTGTAAGACTGAGCAGCATCAGCAGCATTTGTCAAATAATCATATCTGATATCAATTTCACATTGTCCTGCAGTTGCTACTTCATGGTGATGATTATCACATAATATTCCAAAATATGTCATCAAGACACTAACACATTCATTTCTAAATGGAGTAAGAGTATCTGATGGCGTGCTAGGATAATATCCCTCCTGTAGACCCATAGGATACCCAGAACCTTCCTGACTCCAAGGAGCCTCTTTTGATTCAATTGAGTATGATTGACCTTTGTATGGAGTTAGAACATCCCAATGAACTTTATCGAACACAAAAAATTCTACTTCTGGGCCCCAAGCACTATAATCAAACCCCTGCGATTTGACGTACTCCTCGGCTTTTTGGGAAATTCCTCTAGGGTCTCGTGAGAGTCTTCCCCTACCATCCCCCCAATAGATATCGCACAATAATCGTGCAGTTTTGTTTTCAGTCATCCATGGAATAATAGCAAAAGTATTTGGATCTGGTTTTAACAGAAGATCTGAATCATTAATACTAGTAAAACCAATAATTGATGAGCCATCCAACTTTGGAAGTCCATCCCTCATCTGCTCTGATGTAAATGTATTAGCGGAAATGGTTGTATGGTGAAAACGGCCTGTTAAACCAGTAAATTGAAGATCAATAAATTGAATTTCTTCATGTTGAATTCTAGAGAAAACTTCATCAGGTGAATAAGTTACCTGAAGTGCTTTTCCATGACTCACTTTATATGGCAATTTTAGACTTCACGGTAACACAAATACATCCTTCATTTAAGGATTAGGTAAGAAATGTCTGAATCAAATGAAATCGACATAAAGTCTTTGCATGCAATTGTATTACGAGAAACAGAAAGTGATTCAATTCAAGAGATCGATCCTAATTTCTTTAGAAATCTTTCCGATTTTATTGGAAACTTGAAGAAACAAGAATTTGACGGAATTGAAAGTAAAATCAAACAATCCTTAATTGATATGGCCTCAGAGTTAACTTCTCTTTTAATCCACACTAGATTAGAAAAGACCATTCAGTCAGATGGTATTAATTTTTCAAATCTCTTAGATGAAGAAAAATTCATACTTGATGCTGAAGAACAAAAAAGAGAAAGAAAAGAAATAATTCTTTCAGCAATAATTAATGGAAAATCAAAATATCTAGAATCGATATCTCTAAATCATAAAACCAAAACCGTTGTACTTAGATTTCTACAAGAAGTAGATGAAATTGTAGGCGCTGATTTGGAGAAATATGGGCCCTTTAAACCAGAAGATGTAGCAACCCTACCATATGAGAATGCCCAAGCATTAATTACAAAAAAAGTCGCAACCAAGATTCATTGGGAAGATTAGGTAGAAATTACACCCAAGGATATCTTCATTTTGTATGTCTCATACAGGAGTGGATGTAATCGATTTTCTATTGTATACGATTTATCCAGTAATTGGAATTTTAATAGTTGAGGTCATTAGTAGAGCAGTAAAATCTCCTAAATGGATTAAGCTGTGGACACAGGCAGCAGTTTCGATAGGATTTGGAATCTATTACGGAGGAGGCAGTATATATGAAATCTTCTATGATGAAGGAAGTGTAATTGCAAACAACATCTGGTATCTTTTAGCTCCACCCAAAAATTTCCCATTAACTGCACTGGTTATGTTTGCTCTAGCTTTAGCCTTAATCTATCAGGGAAAACGTGCAAAAATATCTCCTGATAAAAGCCCATACTGAAATTGTTTAACCCTTGAATTTTCTAAAAAATCTTTTGAAAACATTTTCTTTATTTATACTGTCATCTCTAATTACTTGGCTTTTTCCAAATTTTTTTGCCCTGATTAGAGTTAGTTTGACACATCTGTGTTCTTCTGGCAATCTATGTTCTGAACAAAATGGATCCTTACAATAATTACAATGAAAAGGCATATCAGTCATATCTCCACAATATGCACAATTTTCAGATATCATAATTTCCCTTGATATTTTTATTCTAATAAACTTGTTAATTTTACTGAAAATTTTATTTTGGAATAATTTTTGAAAACATTTTTACGCCTTACCAATTGAAACCCAATAAGTGAAGTATAATGATTAAAGATAAAGTGGCTATAATCACTGGTGCAAGCAGTGGAATTGGTTTTGCCACAGCCCTTGCACTTTCAAAAGCAGGAGCCAAGGTTGCAATAGGCGCAAGAAGAACAGAAAAGCTTGCAGAATTGGAAAGTAAAATTAAAGAAAATAACGGAGAAGTTTACTCTCAAAAACTTGATGTTACAAAAAACGATGAATGCAAATCCTTTGTTAACAAAGTTTTAGAAAAATGGGGCTCTGTAGATATTCTAGTGAATAATGCAGGCGTGATGCCTCTAAGTTTTGTTAAAAATTTGAAAATTGACGAGTGGGATCAGATGATAGACGTAAACATCAAAGGAGTACTATACTGTACTGGTGCCGTCGTAAGTCATATGCTTGAAAAGCAGTCTGGTCATATTGTAAATATTTCTTCTGTTGCAGGAAGAATTGTCTTTCCGGCGGGAAGTGTTTATTGTGCAACAAAGCATGCAATTACTGCTTTTAGTGAAGGACTGAGAGAAGAACTAAGCGTTAGGAAAAACATTAGAGTAACTTGCATAGAACCTGGTGTTGTGGCAACTGAATTAACCAACACAATAACAGACGAATCCCTAAAGGGGTTTGTTGAAAATGCCAAAAAAATGCAAGTATTACAAGCAGATGACATTGCAAATGCTATTCTTTACGCCGTTGAATCACCCAGTCATGTTAATGTAAATGAGATTTTGATTAGGCCAACTACACAAGACCGGTAAATTGTCAGAAAATATTCCTCATGTTTTAATTTTAGGCGGTGGTTTTGGTGGGCTGTCAACTGCAAATGAGATAAGAAAATCTCTTTCGTCCTCACAGGTAAAAATCACTGTAGTTGACAAAAGAAACTGGTTCATGGTTGGTTTTGTCAAACTATGGATAATAAAAGGAACAAGGACATTTGAAAACTCAACTGGCTTATTGACTGGATTAGCTAAAAAAGAAATTGATTTTCTCAATGAGGAAATTAATCAGATTGATCTAGAAAACAAAAATATCAAAACTACAACAAAGAATCTTTCATATGACTTTCTGATTATTGCAATGGGTGCAGCTTTAGCTCCCCAAAAAATTCCGGGATTAACTGAAAACGGAATGAATCTTTATGACTATAAACAATCTGAGCAAATCCATGATAAGATAAAGGAATTGAGATCAGGTATTATTGCCATATCTATTATGGGCATGCCTTACAAGTGTCCACCTGCTCCATTTGAGGCTAGTTTAATCATAGATTCAATGTTAAGGGAGGATGGAAAAAGAGACTCAGTTCAAATTCATTTCTATAGTCCAGCACCAATTACCCTACCAGCAGGAGGACCGGAAATTAGCAAACAAATTCTTGATCTGATTAGTTCTGAAAAAATTATTTTTCATGACTCGTGTAAGATTAAATCGGTAGAACCAAACAAACTAATTTTTCAGAATAGTGAAGCTAATTTTGATTTGCTTCTTGCCATCCCTCCACACGTTGCACCTGATGTAATTTATGAGTCTGGATTAGCTAAAGAGGATAACTTTATTCCAATAGGGAGAGATTGTAAAACATCTTTTGAAAATGTCTATGCAATCGGAGATGTTACTAGCTTGAAAGTTACAGATACTATAACAGTCCCCAAAGCAGGAGTATTTGCCGAAGGAGAAGGACTGGCTGTTGCTCAAAACATAATCTCAAAAATCCAATCAAAAGAAGAATCCGCTTTGTTTGATGGCAAGGGTGGATGTTTTATGGAGTCAGGTCGAGATACTGCATC
This sequence comes from Nitrososphaerota archaeon, assembly GCA_022562615.1. Classification (GTDB taxonomy): domain Archaea; phylum Thermoproteota; class Nitrososphaeria; order Nitrososphaerales; family Nitrosopumilaceae; genus Nitrosomaritimum. The sequence goes on along the minus strand of JADFOW010000016.1, from coordinate 5,744 downwards.
CTTGATTGAAGTAGATATGTTTTCAGGACCCAAACCCTCAGTTAAATTGACAGAGTCAACTTCTGAGAATTATGATGACAAATTACAATTTGAAAAAGACCGACTTTCAAAGTGGCTATAATCATTTGTCTTTATTTTTTTCTTTTCCTAAATACTCCAGAATAGCTTTTACTCCAACATCTAGATCTTGAGAATTTTTTGACAGTTCTAGTTGTTCAGTAATTTTACTTTTAAAATCTGCATCTTCTAATTCTACTTGTCGTCTTTGTAAACAATCAAGATGGTCTTTGTCAGAGCCAGAAATTTTATGACAAATGCTACAAATCTTCATAAATTACATTCCCAACCCTACGATTTAATAATTTCATTTTGTGCCTACTCCCCAAGGGACCGTCGTCTAGCTTGGTATGATACTAGTCTGGGGGACTAGTGGTCGCAGGTTCAAATCCTGCCGGTCCCATATTACTTCAGTGACTAAAAGTCCTAGAATCTATGTATAATTTTATGAAAAATCTTCCATTATTGATTTTGTTTTTGTAAGGATATCATTATAATCTGATTTTGGTTCTGAACTTACCAAAAAAAGTTCATTTTTGTTAAAGGGGATACTAATCAGTGTAACCTTGTCATATTCATTAACAGATGTTTTTTCCTTACCTATTTTGTATTCAAGATTTTTGAGATTTTCCCATCTTTGGAAGGTATAATGAATAGACATTTTTACCTCATCATCGTCTAGCAAACTCTTTACACCATCTTTATGTATACCAAAAACTAGGCAACCATCTTTATCTAAGATTCCTGCAAAACGGATTTGGGGATCAATTTCTAATCCTTTTTGACAAAGTTTTGAATAATCCAACGAAAGTTCTTAGGTTAATTAATATTAAAAAATGATCTTCCTAAAACTTCAGGAAACATATCGTTAATTATTTTTTGGAAAGGATGAAAATCGATTTAATTTATTGACTAAAGACACAATTTTTGTGTCTAGTTCTTTGCTTTTATGAAAACCAAATATATTCTCCAATTAATACAAAATTTAGAAAAATTAATGGAATTATTTCTAATTATAGCCATAACTATGGTTTGTTCCTTGTTTATCGTTCCCGCATATGCAGATATTGTAATAATTGAAGTAGAGCCAAACCCAGCAGGGGCCGATTCAGGAAACGAATGGGCCAGATTGTTTAATTCTGGAAAAGACTCGGTAAATTTGTCTGGATGGAGTATAAACTCCACTCATGGCGAAATAAAATCTTACCGTCTGTCTGGAAATATTTCTGCATGTGATGACAGGATTATAATTTTTCCAGGCCAGTTTATTGACAATGAAAATGAATCACTAATCCTATATGATGATACTGGAAAAGTTGTAGATTCTACTTCCAAAATTAATGATAATGCAAATACCAATTTAACTTGGACAACAGAGACTCCAAAGTGTGAGTATGTGCCAGAACAAATTTCCGAGTTAAAACCAACTCCCGAAGTAAGACCAACCCCAAAGCCAGTAGAGTCAACCCCAGAAACTATCGAAGAAAGTGAAAAAAATGACGCCCCAGATTTAGGATTTACCTTTCAGAATAATGAAAAACTCATTGAGGATTTGATCCCAATTTTGCCCTATCTAGGTATAGTAATTGCCGGCATTATTGGGGGAATTATTGTTCTTGCAATAAGGAATAACAAAAAAGTAGGCAAGCTCTTAAAGGCACAGGAAAATGAGTACAATCCTGTATTAGAAAACATGGCGATGGCAACAAAATTTCAAAATAAGCAAACACTCTCACAAGCAGGTTACAAAAAACAAATACCACTTGAACAGATAATTAAAAAAAAGGTTCGTATGATTTTAGAACTGCAAGAACGTAAAATTGGCAATTATGAAAAATTGGAAGCTATCAAAAAATCCCTGATAGCCGATGCTACTTTCACCCAGAAGGATAATGACTATCTTGAAACAAAATATGAAGAATATAAAAAAGTAAAAAAGAAAGAATCTGAAGATAAAAAGAAATGAGGATAATCTGAAAACGAAAAATCCAAGTTATTTAAACAAAGTAGGATCCACCTATTTCTCTATAGGAGCAAGGCTGATTGATTTGGATTTTAGATAGTCTTCAAAAAGACAAACGTTAGAACAATGAGTAAGGAGGGAATCTTCCATTAATTTTCCACAATTTTGACATTTCCCTTTCATTATAATTTCATTTTATTGATAAGATAATAATTTTACCATCAATTTTCACATTTTGATTTTTAGATAGTTATTGGGAAGAATTATTTTTGTGGAAGGATGAGAAATAAAAAAAGAAAATTCGTTTAGAGTAAAATCAATTTTTATTGTTGTACTGATAAAAACAAACATAACCTTAAATTATTTTCATTTGTAAAAAATATGAAACTCCAGTCCTGCTCACTATCCCCAAGTAGTTTGTTATGCTGGGTTTCATCTTTTTTCTAGTGTAATAAAATTATTTTACATATAAAATGTTGGCCATGAATTTTAAATTTCTTGTAACAACGTGATGTTACAGAAGAATTGCCTTAAGTAACAATAAACTACAAGAATTATTATGAATTGGGCTGTACAGGAATTAAACAAAATTAATTCAAACTTGACTATAAAATGTGTTCATTGTAAAGTTATTTTTCCAATAGAATACGATAAATGCCCTCAATGCGAAGTTGATAAATTATGGCATTCAATAAAAATTCAGCTTAAAAATAATTTTGGAGGAAAATGAAATTGATGCCAGCACAAGAACAAGTAGAAAAACTTACGATTGAATTACAAGAAACTTTGGAATTTGATGAATTAGAATCAAAAATTTATTTGAATCTTTTAAGAACAGGGCCAATTACTGCGAGTGGATTAGCTAAAGATCTAAATGTTGATAGAGCAACAATGTATAGAACTATAGATAAACTAGTTGACAGGAATATTATTTCAACTTCTCTATCCAATCCCAAATTATGTACCGCCGTAGAACCAGAAAATGCAGTAAAGCTTGGACTGGAGAAAAAAGAAGAGGAAATTAAAAAAATAAAAAAATCAGGAAAAGCAATTATTGAAAAAATTACAAATATTAGATATTGCCCAAATCAAGGAACAGAAATACCTACTCTTAGAATAGTTCAAGGTAGGACCAATATTTACTCAGACATTGGCCAAATGATTGAGAATTGTTTTGAAACAATATTCATTGCAACAACACTGGAGGATATCTCAAAGATGTACCATAGCATGATTCCAGAAAAAATTAAAATCTGTAAGAAAAAGGGAGGAAAAGTTATGCTTTTAGTGGAAATTGATAATTTTGAAATGATTTCATTTGTAAAAAGATTCAATGCAACTGAAACCAGAGTGTGCAAGCTTCCCTCAAAAGGAAGAATTGCAGTTGAAAAAGACAAACAAATGATAATGTCTGATTCTAGTCAAACAGATTCCCATCATGAGAATGATTTTTCAATATCAACAGACGCAAAAGATATGGTAAACAACATAGATAATCTATGCAAACTGCTATGGAAGTCCGCAAAGCCCCTAGAAATGGCCTTAAACACATAAATCTATTAACAAAACCTTCGGCCTAGTCGGAGAAATCTATGTAAAAATTATTTTTTGGGAGGGAAGAGAATTGAGAAAAAGAACCAAAATTAATTTAGACCAATAAAACACAATACCCACAGTGAAAGTTCTTGAACAATTCAATTGTGAAAAATGCAATATGAAATTTACCGAAGAGATTAGATTAATCAGACATTACAAGAGGGCACATCCCTCAAAACCCGAACATTACAAACAAAAATGGTATTGGGAAAACTCTACTTTTCCATGATTGGGAATCTGATCAAATCCTAATAGATTGGTAGAAGACTTTATGAATCCCCCACATAGAGTAGACTAAATGAAATATTTTGTAATTTTCTTGATTTTAATTGGATTTACTGGAATTATATTTGCGCAAGAATTAACAACTCCACATGATCCTTATACCGATGATTACAGATTAAAATTAGCTTCTGAGAAAAAAATTTTCGCCGAAGAAACTACGGGTGGTGGTTCAGGTATGGGATATTTTGATCAATCTAATTATGTTCAAGGTGTAGTAATTATTGGTACAATAATTGGTGTGATCTCTGCAGTGGGGTTGACATATTATTCGAGAAAAAAAAGAAGATGAAAACTAGAGTTTTTAAACTAATTCCCATTCCTATCGGTGTAATTATTGTATTGACTATTTTTTGATAGTTGTTTTTTTCAACTTTAGTTTGGTTGCTTTTGCTATGATTTTATTGTGATCTGATTTTTTATTTACCGTCAAATATAATAGATGTTGATTGTCTAGTGGAAGGGTAATTCTTTTTATCTTTCCATATTCGGCAAGGACATATTGTCCTTTACCAATTTTACTTGAAGATTCATTTCGCATTTTCCAGGATCTTGCAGCCGATTCCAAAGATCTTAGACTTTCTCGGTTAGTCAATAGATTTTTTGTACCTGGTCTGTGTTCACTATATTTCACATCCCCATTCATGTCACAAATCGTCGCAAATCGAATGTCTTTACTAATCTTCATTGCCTTCTCAACTAGGTCCAAGTAAGGAAAGCCCATCATAGTTTACATAACTCCATAAAAGAAATACTTTTCCAATAAAATCAATTTTTAGTCACAAAATTATTTTTTTTGTGAAGGATGAGAATTAAATTTAGTTTTTATTTTTCTTTGACCTGATTTTTGCAATTACCATTACAGGTGCTACAAAATACATTCCAACATTCAACAGAATCAAACTAATTCCATATCCCAGAACCTCGACTTCAGAGTCCATATCGACATAGTTTAGTAGAGATAATGATGTTAGCAGTGGTGTAATAGTTAGTCTCACAGCCTCTTTGAATACAGGATTTTCACGTTCTAAATCTGCAACAGTAGGGCTAAAGGAATAGTAGAACTGATTGAATAATTCCATAAATGCTAAACCTGAATTAGTTTGAAGTAATTTACTATCCCGCAGTTCCCGCAACTGTTGAACTTGTGGGGCTAATTCTGAACCAAAAGTAGCCGTAGCGATGAGACATCCTCCTCCTCCAGGGCTAGTTGTAAAACTAGAAACACAGTTGCCATTTATTGTCACTTCCCCCAATTGTTCTTCTGTTGATTCTTGGGCCATAATTTCTTGACTTTGAATCGCAACAATTCTCAAGTAGCCACCTTGTGTTGTTTTTTTAATTTTTGCACCAAAAACTCCCTCACGAATTAGAGATGGTTCACAGTCAAAAATAATACTTCTATCATGTTGACCAAATATTTCGGTATAATCAAAACCCGAAGCCTGAAGTGCACCTGACCATTGGGTGTCAGAAAATATCAACAGTTTTGCTTTACCTTCAGGTATTTCTGATCTTAATTCTGCTTCTATCTTTTTGTCTATTTGTTGTTGTAGTTTAGCAGGTGGTGCAGCTAGTTCTTGGGAAAAGACCTGTGTTCCCGTTATTGTTATTTCATTGTTACCTCTTTTAAATGGAATTGAAACAATTCTATCACGTAATGTTTTGGTTTCATCATAGGAATCAATTCTTAAAAGACCGACGTAGATGATAAAATCAGTATCCTGAGAACCAATTTTTGCATCGATCAAATTTCTTGGTAAAGTTATGGTTAACTCTCCCCTTGCTCTGGTATCTACCAAAACTATTAGGGATGCAGTTTCTGGGTCTATCTCAAAACTTAAAA
>JADFOW010000120.1 GCA_022562615.1 Nitrososphaerota archaeon | reverse complement strand
TCATCACCTAATGTGGATGCAGTCATAACCACGATCTTTTTTTCTTTAATTTTGCCGTCTTTTGCAAGATTCTTTATTATATCAATGCCAGAAAATTCTGGCATTGATAAATCTAAAAATATCATATCCTGATCTTGTTCTCTAATTAATTTCAGACCATCTCTAGGATCATTTGTAGATTGAAAATCATGACCCGCAATTTTTACGACATCTCGTACCGCTTCTGTAATCTCAGCATCATCATCTATCATCAATATTTTCATTTAGTTTCCTTCTCTAGAATAGTGAAATAAAAATCTGTTCCTTTTCCTTCCTGGCTTTCCATCCAAATCTTTCCACCTAATGCTTCAACTATTCCCTTGCATATGGCTAGACCCAAACCAGTTCCTCCATGTTTTCGTTTAATTGAAGTATCTGTTTGAAAGAATTTTTTGAAAAGTTTTCTTTGAGTTTCTAATGACATTCCTAGCCCATTGTCTTTTACAGAAAATAAAATTCCATCATCGTTTTTCTGAGCATTTATCTCAATTTTTCCTTTGTCTTTAGGAATAAAGTCAATTGCATTATTAATCAAGTTTGTAAGTACCTGGGCTAGTCTGGAAAAATCACTTATAATTGTATTTTTTTCCGAAGTATGATTAATTAATTGACATCCTTTTTCTTCTGTTTGTGAAATTAGGTTTTTAGTCATCATGTCCATAAGTTCATCTACTTTAATTTCTTTTTTCTCAAACTTCATTTTGCCTAATTCAAGTTTCTGAGCGTCAAGCAAGTCTCCTACAATTTTTTCAAGTCGAAGTATGTTAAAATGAATTGCGTCTACAGCTTTTTTTTGGTTTTCATTTAATTCTCCTAACCAATTTGGTCGCATGAGTGAGCTGCTGTAAATTTTAATTGGCGTAATTGGTGTTTTTAACTCATGAGACATCATGGCAACAAATTCATCTTTTTGTTTATCCACTGATTTTAGCTCCTCTAATTGTATTTCAATAGTTTTTGATTTTTCTTTGTCAGATTTTAAAAGTAATTCCTCTTTTTTCTTTGCTTCAGTAATGTCTGTTGCCACTTGAATGTAACTGGCTATTTCTTTCTCTTCATTTAAAACTGGAATTATTACTGATTTAAGCCAATAAAACGAACCATCTTTTGCCTTATTTTTTATTTCTCCACGCCAAGTTTCTCCAGATGTAATTATCTTCTTAATTTCTTTGAAAAATTTTGGTGTGTGATACCCTGAATAAGTGATTTTATAGCTTTGTCCCAATAGATCTTCTCTTGAATATTTTGACGCTTTACAGAATTGGTCATTTACAAAAGTAATTTTTTCATGGGTATCTAGAATTGAAACTATTGCTGCCTCCTCAAGTGCAATTTTAAATTCTAATAATTGTTTTCTGCTGTTTTCATTTTGTTTTTCTATTTCATCAACTGTTAGCTTTCTTTTTACCATTAATGTAAATTCTATTTTATCATACATAAATTAGATTATTTTTTCCGGTTTGATTATTTTTCATCCTTCCCAAAAAATAATTTCAAATTTTATGAAATTGTAAAAGAATTTTCATGACAAAAGTATTTTTAAGGTTGCCCCACCAAAGGTTTTGGCTATTAGTTGGGAGCCCAAACAGATTCCAAGAACCGGTGTATTTTCCTCAACACTTTTTTTGATTAGTTTTTGTTCCTCCCGCAAATAAGGAAGATCATCGTTTGCACTTTCAGGTGCTCCTAAAATTACAACAAGTGAATATTCTTTTTCTGGAAGTTTCTCGTATTTTCCATTAACCAAATGAATGTTAAACCCATCTTCTTTTAGAAGATCACCCAAATATCCAGCGCCCTCTATTCTATTATTTTGAACAAGTAAAACATTAGACACTGTTGATTTTCATCAAAAGTACTTAATATGTTAAGGTAAATAATTTAGTGTGCTTGTATCAGAACAGGAAATCATCGAGATAAAGGATTTTGTTTCTCACTTAAATTCAATGGAGGAAAGTGTGGTTATCGTAGAGGGTAAACGAGATTCTGCTGCGTTGAAGAAAATTGGTTTTTCAGGAAAAGTTTTAGAGTTTCACAAGTTTGGAGGGATGATAAATTTTGCAGACTCTGTTGCGAGACATGAAAACCTAATCCTACTTTTTGACGGAGACAGGAAAGGAAGGTACATTACTCGAAAAACCATTCAACTTTTGGAGAGAAGAACAAACATAGACTTGAGATTCAAAAGGAAACTAACATCAATAACA
>JADFOW010000015.1 GCA_022562615.1 Nitrososphaerota archaeon | reverse complement strand
TTCCGGCTCATACATGCTTCGGGGCAAGGTTCTTGCGGCTTTTTCCAAATGTACTCTGCCTTGAAGATTGATTGAGGATACGATATTTTGTACAGTTACAACGGCATCTTTTTTAATTTTAATTCCACCCTTTCTTAATTTTTGAACCACAGTGTTTACAGCTTTTACTGCCATTTCTTCAGACTTGGATCCTGTGCAAACCATTTTTCCTGTTCTAAAAAGCAATGTAGCAGTTTTTGGTGATTTTAACCTAAAAACAGCACCGGGGAATTGTTCGGGATGATATTCGACATCGGGGAATTTTTCTTGGATTTCAATTAGATCCAGTTTTTGGTCAATAGTAGCAGAGGCTACAACGTTTACAATTTCTATTATAGGAGTAGTGAATGTCATAAAAAATTTGTTGCAAAAACCTTATTTAAATAAATTAAAAAATTCTAGTTTAAAATTTATCAAATACGATAGGACTGCCTGATTATCCTGAACAGAAAAACAATGGTGTTAGATATACTCCAAATTGATCCAAATTATGAAGCGTTTTTGTCACGCGGATCAATTTTCAAGGATTTATTGAAACATTCTATAGCCTCTTCATGTCTTCCAATACTCCTTAAAACCACAGCCTTAAAATTCCACAAATCAGGGTCATTTGGATTCATAATAATAGCCTGCTCAAAACATCTCAAAGCATCTTCATATTGTCCATTTTCAAGAAAATCCTTGCCTTTGTCTATAAATTCTAAAATTTCATTCATATTCTTGTGTAGAATTCATTAGTTTTAAATCTGAAACCATTATTGAGGAACAACACCCATAGTTTAGACTAAAAATTAAATATTTTTTTAAAAAATCTATTAAAATTTAAATGTATTTTTACCTTAATGAAGTTAGATGAATATAGACAAGATTGATGAAAAAATTCTAAAAAACTTGATGGTGGATGCAAGAGTTTCAGCAAGACAACTGGCCTTAAAAATGGGAATGTCGACAGTAACTATTCTATCAAGAATAAAAAAATTAGAAAAAGAAAAAATTATCAAAGGATACACTGCATTAATTGATCATGAAAAGCTAGGATATGACCTAACTGCAATTATAGAAGTCGTGGCCAACAAAAACATTGTAGATATTGAAGAAAAAATATCAAAAATTGATAATGTTTGTGGTGTGTATGACGTTACCGGAAATACAGATACAATAATTATAGCCAAGTTTAAGGAAAGAAGTGAATTGAGTACGTTTGTAAAGTCCTTGTCATCTATGGCCAATGTGGAAAACACAATTACTCACGTAGTTCTAAATACAACTAAAGAAGATTTCAGATTGGCATAGGAGAAAAAATGAAAGAAATAAACACATTGGTTTTTACCCTTCTACTCCTAGGAATATTTCATAGTATTTCTGCCCAGGTAGAGAATTCAAGTTCAAACTTGGAATATACCATGACAACCGAGGAAAATATAATTTTGTTTGGGGGATTTGCCTTGGCAGTTGTGGCGATTTTTTTGTATCTTGCTCGGGACACAATCTTAAGAAGAAAGACGTTGTATGATAAAGAAGAATTTGAATCAAAAAAAGACAGAACATATGAAAAATATCATTCGGATTGGACAGATGATTATGTAGATTTTACCTATACCAGACATACACAGGCTGATGCAGAATTTAGAAAAGCTGCAAAAAATTCAACACTCCCAGACTATTACAAAATTTTAGATTTGCCACGTGATGCCTCTCAATATGAGATAAAAAAAAGATATCGGGAATTGGCCAAGAAATTACATCCAGATAAAAGCAAGGAAGAAAAACCAGATGAAACTATGGCGAATATCAACAAGGCTTATGAGATTTTATCCAATAAGGAAATAAAAGAAAAATATGACCAGCATCTCAATGTTAGCTAATTATATTGTAGTTTAATTATTATCATATTTAGCTCAATCTTTGAGGGCCCTTGAACGCTATTTGTTAAATTTGCATAAATAGAAAGATCTTTTTTTTGACCATCGGTTTCAATTTGTGTCGTAATTTTTATTTCGCCAAATTCAGTATTTGGACCAAGCATGGTTTTAGTCAGTAGAGGAACAACAGACAAATCACTGATAGTTCCTTTTAGTTTGTAGGCAAACTTATCAGAAAAATATACCCCTCCTCTTGTTGTGGGAGATTTAACAGGAGTTGGAGAATTGGAAATTGAAACGTTGTTTAAGACATATTCTTTTTTGTTTAGGTGAAGAATAAATTGACAAGAATGAGTTTGGGTTGTTTTCATGAGATTTTCTAGCAAGTCAAGATCAACTGTCATTATGAACTACAAAATTTGTAATTCTTTTGAATCTTTCCTGTATAGTGAAACAAAAATTATTAAAAAAATCAAGGATATTCAACTAAAACAGCTCTTTTCAACCGAACATCTTTAAAAATAACAGTTATGATCCAACTTTATTGCAAGAATTTGCCAATCCTCAAGCACTAAGAAATGAAATTTTAAGCCTAGCTGTTGAAAGCGGTTTAGACGAGGATTGCTATCGAGAAATGCTAGATTATACAATAGAGCTTTTTGAAACTCAAGGTCTAGGAGCCGATTATTATGGATATCACAATATTAATCACGAGTTAGAGGTAACCTATGTTACCCTCCTAGCAGCAAACATGAATGATCTTTCAAAAATATTCTCCAAAGAGGATTTAAAGTATCTATATACTTCTGCCTTGTTCCACGACTTTGATCCTAAAAAAAGTGTAGACAAACCTCATGAAGAAAGTGTGTTGAAATTTATTTCGATGGACAGAAAACTTCGCCAACTGTTAGACTCAGCAAGGTTAGACCTTGAAATTATAAAAATATTGATTTTAAGGACCACATATCCTTGGAGTGGACAATTAAAGGAAAATGCAGAGAGACAAATTCAAAATTGTTTTAAAAATTCGGAACTGACAAAAAATAATCAAGAATATCAAGAGCATGTGTTGTATCTTGGATGGTATTTATCAGTAGTAGATAGGGTTAGCGGATATACTTTAGGAAATTTTGCAAAAGCAATGGAGATGGCAAAAATGAATGCACATGCCTTAGCATGGAGGCCATCCCTTATAGTTCGTAGCTCTGTTGCATACTTTGAAGAGTTGCTAAATAGAGAAACTGAAATGTGTAAGTTAATTTTAAAGTCTCTTCCAAAACACATGAGAAAAAATTTCTTTGATACGGTACTTGAGTTTATGAATATTCGGCAACAAGAAATTACTATTCAAGCTGATTACGCTTATGAGAATTTAAAATTGGTTCCAACTATTGAAAAAATGTCAACTCGAAAAAACCCAGAATTCATCAAATCACTTTACTCAATTTTTCAGGAATTACCAAAACCCCTTCAATTTTCAAATGAAGAATTTGACGATTCAGTGAAAAACCCAGATGTTATTCTAAATACTTTGCGCCTTAATGATTGCCAAGGAGAAATTGTAGGATTTGCAAAAGGCGGGCCTCTAGAGACATATCAATTGCGGCCTGAAATAAGAGATGAAAATTATGGCTACAACAACACAATATTTCTTGAGCCGCTGGCACTGAAAATGGGATATTGGGGACTCAAAGGAGGAAGTGAGATGAGACATATGTTTATCATGCAAGCCGTTGCAAAAAAATACAAGATTTTATCTAGTTTTGCATTAAGAGATGTGATAAGAGCAAGAGTGGACAAAGAAAAGGCGGAATTTGTGACTCTTTTTGATCCTGAGAGATGGGATTACTATAGAGTACCAATTTAATCACAATAACAAATGAAGATTTCAGAAATTCGAAAATCCTTGCAAAATTTGATTACAGGGGATGTGTGGTGGGATGATGAAATTTTAAAATTTTATTCAGTAGATGCGAGCTTGTATCAAATAATTCCAAAGGTGGTGATAATCCCAAATACAGAAAAAGAAGTAATTTCGGTGGTAAAATTTGCAAATAAAAATAAAATTTCGGTTACTGTACGAGGAGCAGGTACGGGATTGGTTGGTAGTGCATTAAATAATGGCATTATAATTGATTTAAAAAAATTTGATTCAATCAGTATTGAAAAAAATTATGTTGAGATAGGTGCTGGAGTCATGAAAGGAAATTTGGATAAAAAACTAAAGAAAAAAGGAAAATTTTTCCCCCCAAATCCGGCAATTGGTCCTTTTTGTTCTCTAGGAGGAATTATTGGAAACAATGCCAGTGGAAGTAGGACTTTGAAGTATGGAAGCACAATCGACAATATCAAAGAAATCACATTTGTTGATGGTAATGGCAAGAAAATTACTTTACCGCATGATCAAAAAATTGGAAAAAAAATTATCAGCCTTACAAAAAAAATTAACTTTAAACGATTTCCTAAAGTATCAAAAAATTCTTGTGGTTATAGATTAGATCGCGTGAATTCTATAAAAAATACTCACAAGATATTAGTTGGTTCAGAGGGAACTCTAGGAATCATATTATCTGCAAAGTTATGCCTAAAAAATATCCCTGAAAACCGACTGCTTTTTGTTGTAGAATACCAATCTATTCTAGATGCAGCAGATAATTGTGTAATAATAAAAAATTCCAAACCTTCAGCATTAGAATTTGTAGATAGACTAACTTTAAAGAACATTGATTTCAAATTTAGAAAAAATACTAGCTGCTTACTTTTTGTAGAGTACGACTCGAATCTTGAATATAATGAAAAGAGATTTAAAAAATTTGCTACAGGAAAAATTGTAAAAAAAATAAAGATAGAAAAAGAAATTGAAACCTGGTGGAGGTATAGAGATTTAGCTTTGTCTTTTAGTTTAAAATCAATAAAATTAGAGGAACGAAATCCATACATTATTGAAGATGCAGCCGTGCCCTTGGCAAAACTTGGAAAATTATTTTTGATAATAGACAAAATGAACAAAAAATTTCAAACCAAAACCGTCATGTATGGACATGCAGGTGATGGAAATATTCATGTAAGAATAATTTCACATCGACAAAAAATGAAAACTTTGGAAAAGATTTCCGAGACCTACTTTGATCAGGTAATAAAATTAGGCGGGACAATAACTGGAGAACATGGAGATGGGATAGCAAGGTCCGAGTTTATCAAAAAACAATATGGTTACAAAAATTTTCAAATTTTCAAAGAAATAAAAAAATTTTTTGACCCTAAAAAAATCCTAAACCCTGGAAAAATAACCAGTCACAATAAACGGTTTAAAATTATAGAAAATTTCTAAAAAGGGCTAAAAAGATTGAGAATAGATATGCAGTAAGGCTTTATTAACAAAAAAAATTTCACAGACACGTGATAAAACAACTTCTCATATTTACAGCAGTTACCTCAATGATACTCATGGTAAATAACCCCGCATTCGGGGTTTCGCCTCTAGAAAGAGCCGTAATTAATGATGAAAGGTTAGTAAATCTAAGCGGATCTACTCTTGGTGAACATATTTTAGTCAATCAGCAGGTCCAGATCACCGCAAAAATTACAAATACACAAGATGATGATCAGGACTTTGTTTACATCGTTCAAATAAAAGATGAAAATGATGTTGTTGTTAAATTAGGATGGATATCAGGTTCCCTTACTAAATATCAAAGTTTTAGTCCCTCTTTATCATGGACTCCAAACGATTCAGGAGTATATTTTGCGGAGATTTTTGTGTGGGACACTTTGTTACGTCAAGGTGCATTAACCAACACCGCCACTTTGGAGATAATTGCAAGTTAAAAATCTAACACTGAATAACTCGAGATAATTACAAAAAAATGTTTTTGAACATAAAAATTGAGATCGGTAATTTGCCTCATAGTAAAAAAAAATTAACAAGTTCTCGCTAATATAACCTCCTTCCTAGTAATAACATGGTAATTGGTTATTGTGTAAAATGCCGGGATAAAAGAGAAATCACTGCCCCCGGTCCATACACTATGAAAAATGGCAAACATGCAATCAAGGGCACATGTCCAACTTGTAGTACTGCTATTTTCAGAATTGGTAAGGGCTAGAAATTTTTTAATAATCTAGCCAATCCTTTTCTGTAATTCTACTCCACAGCGCAAGCAGTGGAACTAGATTTTTTCTAAAAATAAAAAATTAAAAAATCATCAAAGTCTTCGATAGATCTCTTTGAATTGCTCAGCAAGGTCATATGCGATATTCATCAGATAAGCTAATTGATTCATCGCTGTTTTTTTCATTGATAGTTGTCTTAGAATAGTCAAGGCTTTTTGGGGTGAAGTTGGAGTTAATTCCGAATCTCCTGACCAAGTTTTAAAGGCCTCATTAAGGTCTAGGCAGAAATTCATTACAAATTGCTCCCAATTTTTTATGGGCTCAGATCCCGATTTTGGTAATACCATATTCGATATTTCTCTAAATTCACTTTTGAACTTGGTTTCCAAAAGTATGTCCAAGGCTTGCTTGATTTTTTCTTCTTCTAGTCCTTCTTTTTTTAGTACATATACATGGCTCATAACTTACTATTATCATCCACACACATAAAATAATCGCTTTTTTTACTGAAAATTTGTTTCAATTATTTTAAAAAAATAAACATCTGTTAAATTTAGTTTTAGCGTGAAGGAATTTATCCAAATCGAGTGTTTTTATTCAGATAGTTCTGAAAATCTATTTACGACATAATCCCAATTTACCACCTTCCACCAAGATTCTACATAGTCGTTTCTTCTGTTTTGATATTTTAGATAATAGGCATGCTCCCAGACATCTAATCCTAATAGGGGTATTTTATTTTGAATCCATGGGCTGTCTTGGTTTTTGGTTGTCATAATTTCAATTTTGTTGAAGGTTTGATTAAAAACTAACCAACACCAACCGCTTCCATCAATTGACAAAGAGGTATCTAAGAAGATTTTTTTGAATTTTTGAAAACTACCAAAATACACATCAATTGAATCTTCCAATTTTCCACCAGGACTGCCTCCACCATTTGGATTCATTATCTCCCAAAATAATCTATGATTTTCAAAACCACCTCCAAAAAAAGTAATTTTGTTTCTTGAGATTTCTGGAACTGACTGTAAATCTGAAAGGACAGATGTTATGTATTGAGGATGGAAAGATCCGGATATTTCTTCAAGTGTTTTGTTTAATCCATCTACATATGATTGATGATGTTTTTGATGATGAATCTCCATTGTTTGTTCATCAATATATGGTTCAAGTTCATCATAACCATATGGTAATCTTGGAAGTTGGTACAGGACCATAGTTCAAATAATATACATCCACATATAATTTGAAAGTCGAAAAGATGATAACTGTAAACCTTCTAAAAACAAACAATGACAAAATTGAGTATGGTAGATTTGCTAATTTTGTATTTGGGAATAAAAGGAAATGGAAGGTTTGATGAAAAAGACTTGGACCAATCAGAATTAAAAAAGCTTGGGGTAGGAAGAATTCTAGATCAGTTAGCATCGCTGAAAGAGAGAAGGTTAATTGACTTGAACAGCGATGGGTCCTTTTCGATAACCAATATGGCAAGGCATATTCTTTGGGATAAGCAAATACCTATGTGGATAAAAATCTTAAGAATTTTAGAGATAAAATCTCAGAGCCTTGAAAAAATTTCATCATTTTTGTTATTATCCCAAGACCAGATACGAGATGAAATGGAAGATTTACGAAAAAGGCAACTAGTACTTATGTCACCTTTTAGAAATGAAACTGGACTTGTAAAAATGTATGAGATTTTACCAGAAGGGATCGAGCAAATTAAAAAAGCCCAATCTGAAGGATTTCAAAACAAACCAGAGATCAAAAAACCACATATAGAGATTTGGTCCATCATCGAAGAAACAATTGAAGAAGTTAAGAGGCTTGAGGGAATCTCAGACGAAAAAAAAGATGAGATAATTTCCAATCTGGTAAAAATTAAAGATAAACTAGAAGTTTAAACTCTTTGAGCTAATCTTATCGTGAATTTGTGCTAAAATTAGTTTAGCCTTGTCCTTATTTTCGAACGACTCGATTTTTTCATCCATTATAGAATCAATTTCATAGCTTTTGTCTACCAAAATATCTGCCACATGATCATCTAGGGTTCCGTTCCCAATTAGATAATATGCAAATACCGTATTTTTTTGACCAATTCTATGCAACCTATCTTCGGCCTGTCGATGTATTGCGGGACTCCAGTCCAATTCAGCAAAAATAACATATTTTGCGCGAGTTAAATTGATACCAACGCTGCCTGCTCGGATGCCAGCAATCATAAGTTTTGATTCACCTCTTTGGAATTGGTCTATTTGTTCCTGACGTATTTTATCGGATTGGCCACCAATTATTGAAACTGGTAAAAATTCTGAAAGACGCTCATGAAGTAATTTATGAATAACTTTATGATGACAAAATACAACTACACTTTCTTCAATCTCCATAATATTTTTTACAAAATTAATTACGTGTGGAAGCTTGGCTATTCCCGCCACTTGCCTTTCGCTCTGTATAGCTCTTTGATATGCGGCAGATTTTTTAAACGAAGTTTCAGCATCTTTTTGCTCTTCTGCTAACTTAGTCCAAATCTTATCTAGTTCTTCAAGATAATAATCAGTGTCTGCCTCTATAACCTCTTTGTAACGAACTTTATCTTTGAGTTCCTTGAGTACATCAGATTTCTTTCGTCTAAGCATAACATGTTTTTGTAATTCGTTTCTTAGCGAAGCTCTTTTATTTTCAAGAACAATTGCTTTTCCTTTTTCATTTACATAACAAAAGTATTCACAGAATTCTTTGTAGTTCCCAAGCAACCCAGGCTTTAGAATATCAACTATTGGCCAGATTTCCGAACCGCGATTATAAATTGGAGTTCCTGAAAGTCCAATTCGGTAAGTGACTGAAGGCAGAGCGGCCAGTTTTTTTATGGCCTTGTATTTTTGAGTAGTTTTTGAACGAAGATTTTGGACCTCATCGCAGACAAGGGTTTTGAAGTTTAATTTTGATAAATCAGGTAATCGTTTTAAAAGTAACTCGTAGTTAATAATGTAAAAATCTGATTTTGGAATTTCTTGTAACTTTCCAGTCCTAATCGTTGTAGAAGTTGGAGATTCATTTTCAATAATTCTCCCATTTCTACTTTTTTTCTTTACAAATTTAATTATTTCACGTTCCCAGTTTTTTAAGGTAACCAAGGGGGCAACCACCAGAACTGGAAATGTTTGCTTTTCTGTAGAAACATAAGCTAAGGTTTGAACTGTTTTTCCAAGACCCATTTCATCAGCAAGTAAGGCATTACCAGATGATTTTAGTAAAAAATCCAGTCCCTCTTTTTGGAAATTTAGTAGTTTTCCTCTAAATTGCTCGGCAGCTTTTGCCCGATTGAGTTTATGTTTTATGGGTGGTAGGGAGGGTTTTGGGGCAAAAGTTTTGAAAACTTTTCTTTGCCATACAGATTTGGATAGAATTTCTAATGGATATCTATCCATCATGGCTTTTAGTTGCTTCACACTTTCGTTGCTATCAGGAACGATTACTTCATCTATATTTTCACCATACCATGCCTCAGGCACAAGTTTTGAAATCATATTGACGGCGCGTTTGCCTGTTAATTTCCAGCTCCAAGTTTTTGAATACACGTCAAGAACATATTCTAATGTTCCAAAGTATTCCATTGATGTCTCCATAATTTGTCGATAGAAAGTTTTTTTGCTTTATGAATCTTCATGTTTGATTCAAACTTGGCCTGAATCTTTGTAGTTTAGTAATAGTTAAAATATGAAGTTGTTTTAAATTATAGACAAAATTTAAAAAAATCAAAAATAAAGTTTCTAATAATTTTACGCACAAACTGGTGCAGTAAAAAGACAATGATGAAATAGGAAGCAATAGAATAACCTACATGGAACATGGTGGAATGGCATGGATTTATTTGGTGTTTTTTGCGGTTATTCCATTATCAAGAATTCTCCCTAGATTAATACGAAAATGGAAAGAAAAGAATCGTGGAGCGCCTGAACAATTTACACAAAAACCATATCAATCAACAGGCGAAGTAATTACAGAATCCACAAGGGAAACAGACCGAGAAGACATTCCAAGGGAAATGAAACCACAAACATTAGACATGTTAATTTTAGGAGAACTAAATCGTGGAATAAAAAATTTTAATTCTATTCAGAGAAATCTTGAAATTGATGGCAAAACATTAGAAAAGGCTCTAAAAAGTTTGGAAAATCAAGGCTTGATGAAGATTCAACACAAGCAAGGTATGTTTGGACCAAAAATAGAGCTGGTTCCCACTGACAAGGGATTCAAGAAATTTTACTCTTAGAAAGGTATGGTATAATTAAGGTATTTCAGTACTTTTACCGTTGTCTAAATATCAGCAACCAGGAATTGGGATAAGCACTGGAAAAGCAAAAGGCATTATTGGCGGCATTGTTGTTCTTATCATAGTTGGAGTTCTTGCTTCACAATCAGCCCAAATAGTTGAATCAGGACACCGTGGAGTCTTACTACATTGGAATGCAGTAGATACAGATTCACCTCCTCTGGAAGAAGGGCTTCATTTTGTAATTCCAATCCAAGATACTATAGTAAGCATGGAAGTTAGAACTTTGAAATTTGTAAAGGCTACGTCTTCGGCATCAAAAGACCTTCAGAATGTATCCACAGAGGTAACGGTAAACTACAGCCCTGACCCAAATGCCGTAAATATACTATTCCAACAAGTGGGATTACAATATGAAAGCAGGGTCATCCAACCAGCAGTAGAGGAGGTCGTAAAACAGGTAACTGCAAATTACAACGCAGAGGAATTGATCACAAAGAGACCTCAGGTAAAGTCTGACATTGAACTAGAAATTACAAAACGTCTTGCAGTATACAACATCGATACGCAGGTTATTTCAATTACTGATTTTCAATTTTCTGCATTATTTTCCTCAGCAATCGAATCTAAAGTAGAGGCAGAACAAAAGGCACAAAAGGCAGAAAATGATCTTCTAAGAATAGAAGTCGAGGCAAGACAGATGGAGCAACAAGCAAAAGGTTCTGCCGCAGCAAACATTGCTCAAGCGCAGGGAGAAGCAGAAGCAATTAGGATTATCAACGAGTCTTTGGCAAACAATCCATTTTACTTAGAATGGCTCAAAACCCAAGCATGGGATGGACGGTTACCACTAGTTGTTGGAGATGGAGGAACTCCATTTATTACCATTCCAGTTGGGCCATAAAACTTGGAAAAATTACTTGTTTCTGGATTTCTCTCTTATTGAATCATACATAGAAAGAAACTGTTCTGGCTCTTTGTGTCTGTAGTGCTTTACTAAGTTCAATATTTCTTGTTTGGATATGGATTTGCCTTTGTTTTCATAGTATTCCTTTATAATTTCAAATTGAGTTTTTTTAATATTGTATTTTTTTAGGGTGTCATTCACTGATTTGTTACTCAGGAAATCAAAAATAACAAAACGGTATATCAAATATCCTGTTATTCCCAAAATGGCAACAATGCTTAGTGGAATTATTATGACTGCAATCATATTGTTTGTTATCTTTCTTGGTATTTCATTGTTTTTATAAATTCAATGAGGCTTGCCTATTGGGTGTGGAGGCGTGTTTTCGTCATGACATTCACAGCTACAAAGATGAGTATCATGTTTGTTAACACAATCAATACACTCAAAATGTTTCCTAGTCTCACAAGCAGCGCAAATCATATCCTGTATTAATTAAAGAATTGATAGATTTGAATTTTTTGGATGCTTAATACCGAATTTGGCTTCTATCGAGTATTTTTTCAGTGAGATCTACATAACCTTGTGGATCTAAATCTTTGACAAAATTTTTGTCTACATTAATCAAGTAGATTGAATGGAGTCTTGCATTTAGAATATCATCATAATTTATTGGAGGATTTTTGTAATAACGGTCACATAGATCTTGTACTTTTTTTATATTCTCTTTTTTTCTGGCATTGGGAGGAATAAGAAAGATTTTGGGTATGGGAATAATTCCAGTAGCGGGGGTTGCCAAAGAAAACTTTGAACAGTGTTTACTATATCTTGCAATTTTACTCATTATTCTTGCTGTTGAATAATCTATTGTATCCAAAGCGTGATCGGGTGGAGTAAAACCAGTCTCTATCTCAATTATGGTATCGCCATCACCTTTTTGTGCAAAAAGATCACATACTAGTATGTCTGTGATTTGCTTTTCAGCTTCAACTGAATACCCATTTGCAATTAAATCAGCTGCACAGATTAATTCCAAAATAGAATGATTAATCTTTACTAGATTTTTTTGATACATCACGATGAGTTGTTGGCGAACAAAATTTAGTTTTGATAAATCCTCTTCAGTCAGTTTACTTGACAATCTATCAGTTACCGCATAAACATCATTTCGAAATTTTTCCAAATCCAATTGTTGATTACTGATTAATTTGATGGTTTAAGAACTAGATGGGAAAATTTACTCAAAAATAATTGAAGAAAAATAAGCTTTTCTTCATACATTGTCTTAACAACAAAATTCAAAACAATTTTCTGTGTATAGAAATATAGTATTTTTAGTACTCTTCTCAGTTTTGCTTCTTTTCCCTCTAGCCTCAAATTCGGAGGCCACGTTATGGGACTTGTTAATCCAAGCAAGTGTAGAGAACACTCCCTTAATTTCTGGGGATAGGCCAATTGTCTCAGGTGTAATAATTGATCATGCCTCTAAACCAGTACAAAAAGCCACAGTAAACATTAGGTCAGGTTCCATGTCGATATTTACAACAACCAGCGAGGCAGGAGAGTTTGCCGCAGAATTAGGTAAACATGCTAGAATCCCTGGAATTTACATTGTAAATATAGTGGCAACCACCTCGGACGGTAAAACAGGAATTACTAGTATTCAATTCCAAGTTAAAGGAGAATTGACACAAACAACTGTAAATAAAGAAAAATTGTCAACCCCAGAGGCAAAAAAATACCTTGAGGCTAGTCCGGAAGACTTTGATAAAAATCCCATCGGTTTTATTCTCTACAATTATTATCAAAAATTGTACTCAGAATATCTAGAGGATGAAAAAATTAGTGAAAAATTAACTCAAGAACAAGCTTTGATAGAAGAGCAAAAAGAAGTTGCCAAACAACTACGCTTGAAGGCCATAGAAGAATTTAATCCAGGCTATGGGATTTTTTCAGGCCCTCAATATGAAAACTATATCAATAGTTTGGATGAGGAAGTAAGAGATACAATTGTGGAGCACTTGAATTTTACAAAAAATTTGTATTTAGATGCACGTGATCTAAGAAGTGAAATTCTAGAAAATGGAGGAACCGCTAAAGAAGCACAGTTGGCTTTTTTAGAAAAAATATCTATTAGTAGAGACACGATAGAAAATTTTGGTGACGCTTCAGACAACAGTACTGAAACGAAATTTGTTGAAAGTCTTGAGGACTCTTATGACGAAATTACAAGCGAGTCGTTGAATTTTGACGCCATAGAGAACCCAAAAAATGAAAATTCATCCACAGCATATCCAATTCAGGTAAATGTTGATGGAATAAATGTTGAAGTGGACTTTAAGGACTCGATATTTTTTGTAAATATTAATGGGGAGATTTTGGAATTTTTGTTGAATGGAACACAGATTACTCAGGTTAACAGCTCTGAATAGTCTTAATGAATGATTTATCAGTTCTATGCGGATGTTATATTCAAAATTTCCATAGTCAAATTGATGAAAATTGACATTCCTTTGCCATGTCCTTCATGAGGAGGGAGAATGTATTCTGTTAATTATGAATCCTCTTTTTCTATTCTAAGAAGAAGGAGCTGGCATGTTGTAAAGAATGTGACTTCGAAAGAACCACAGAGGATTTTAAAAAGACAATTTGCTGTGTTTGGCAGCATTTTTTTTTGAATATCAAGATTTTTCAGATTATTGGGTGAATTTAGGCACAGATTCTCTAATAGACAAAAGAAAGGTTCAATTTTTCTTATTTGTATACCAATAAAGTTGGCAAAGCCCCAATCTGATTCCATTATCTATCACAAGCAGTCCTGTATTACATGCAGGAAAACACTTTCAGAAATAGAAAGAATGAAAATAGATATCCAAAAGAGAGATTTCTTCAAAGAACCATTTTCTGAACTTGAGTTAAAAAAAATTATTAAATTATCCGGAATTAGTCCCAATGAATTTTTAAGAAAGAGAGACAAAATGTACAAAGAATTGGGCCTAGATAAAAACAAACAAACAGAAAACGAAATTATTAAGCTTATGGTAAAATATCCAGGCCTCATTAAACGGCCTATTATCATTAGACGAAATAAAATTCTTGTTGGAAAAATCGATGTTAAAAATTTAAGGTAAATTTTAATTTCCTTTTTTGAAAATTCGTATTGCCTCCAGATGGGAGCAATTTGCTTTCAGTCCTTTTCCATGATGAAACTTGTAAAAATTTTTGAATCCTGGACATTCACATGTATCAGAGGTAACAAAGTACGATTTGTTTGGATCAGATGAAGATTTGATCTGATAAAGATCATCATCAATTTTTTCAATGCCTCCACTTTCAACCAGTTTTTTTGCTTTACGAATTGTATTTGCGCTCAAAATATTTTTCCCATAGTTATTTTTTATTCTTTATTTTTTTCATTACATTTGACCAATTAGCCTCGTTACCTTTTCCCTGAGCTAAGGCATTTTCATAAAGTAATTCAAAAGTCCAAGAAATTATCTCATCCCAAATGGCTTTGAGTGATTCATCATCCGTCCAGACTACACTTGTTTTTACAACATTCATAGCCAAAATACTACTGGCGTTTTTTGAAGGGTTTTTACCCCATTTTTCTAAAACCCTATCACAAAATTCAAGAATGTCCTTTTTAGTCAATGCCAACTTGTCAGGCTCAAAAGTAGTCTTTTTCACTAAAAATGATATCAAAAGCATACTAAATTAGATTTTTTAATAATTTCAGTGGTGAAAATGTTCAAAATCTTTGGTATAGTGGGTAAGAAAGTATTAATAAATTATTTAGGATCCGTTTTAAAATTAATCGTTATAAACTGATTTTATTATTTGAGGTTATTGGCGTTAAAAAAATACGTTGCAACCAGATTAGTCACGATGTTTGGTGTTTTAATGATTACCCTACTCGTTACCATTTTACTGGTTGGATCCAATATGGATATTATTCTCAAGCAAGGAGTTGTGTTTCAAGTTAGAGCTGAAATTACTGATGATCCCTCCATTGCAAAAAGCTTTTCCTCTACTGAAGAGTTTGAATCGTTTGTTCAGAGCCAAATCGATCAAAGAATACAAGTTCTAGGATTAGATGAACCATGGTACTCTCCTCAAAGAATTGGTTTGACAATGTACAAAATATTATTACTAGATTTTGGTCGTGCAACATTTCTTACAAGTGATGCAGGATCAGCTGAAGTCAAAGAGATAATTTTAGAGAAATTGCCTAGAACCATTTTGTTGTTTACCACAGCGACAATAATCATTTCAATTATAGGTATTTTCCTGGGTGCACTATCTGGAAGTAAAGTTGGTTCTATTACAGATAGGATCACCTCTAGCTTTGCAATTATTAGTTCTAGTTTTCCTGTCTGGTGGATCGGAATGATAATGATATTTTTATTTGCCTTTGTTTATCAGATTTTCCCAGCTAGGGCTACTCCCCCAATCCCCTCATCGGATCCAGACTACATCATGTCTTTACTGTATCATATGACATTACCTTTGATTACAATAGTAATGATTGGATTTGGGGCATGGGCCTACCTAGTAAGAAATTTTATGGTAGGAATAATGCAGGAAGATTTTATCATGTCCAAGAAAGTAATGGGAATAAGCAAAAAGAAGATCATTTACAAACATGCACTAAAGAACGCAGCCCCACCAATAGTTACAATTTTGGCCTTAAGTCTTTCAGGCTCTCTGGGGGGTGCGATAATCACTGAAGCTGTTTTTGATTGGCCAGGTATGGGAAGATTGTACTTTGAAGCAATTACCGTAATGGATTTACCCGTAATTATTGGGTCAACCTACGTGTTGACAGTATTTTTCTTAATTAGTATATTTATCGCCGATTTACTGTATGGGTATTTTGATCCAAGAATCCGTACTGGCACCTAACCCTTGAGCAATTTTTCAAATTAATAACGTCAAATTAATCCCAAGAGAATGAGGAACTTTGTAGACAAAATTGGATCAAGAGATCTCGGTTAAACAAATATTCAAAATTACTACATTAGATGTTATATAGCTCCACTGCAAAAACTGTTTGATGTCGCTAGACATCCAATATATCAAATAGACTGCGTAGCCCTGCAGAACAAAAATGGCAAATGGGTCTTTGGCCTGGCAAGAGAGGTAATCTCTCAGAGTTCTGTGAAAAAAGGGTTACGCCGTATCATTTTGTCACCAAAGTATTTCTAAAAGCACAAATTCTATTATTTGTTACCGGGTATGATGGAAAAAATTTGCTGGGCAAATACTGAGGATTTTGAACAATCTGAATTTGTGGTGGTTGGCATTCCTGATGAATCACAATCCCATGCGCTAAGAAAAGGAACAGAAGAAGCACCATCTAAAATTCGTCAAATATCTAATCTACGAGACTTGTATGAACGGGATGGACAAATCTCGCTTGGACGTCCATTTGAAGGGACTGAAAAAAAGGTTCATGACCTTGGAAACATCAATAGGCCTCAGATTGAAAATATTTATGATAAAATTTCTGCATCATCAAAAATCCCTATTTCAATTGGAGGTGATCACTCCATTACTCGACAAATAATTAATGCTCTGGCAAAAAGACACGGAAAAATTTCCTTGGTGTATTTTGATGCCCATCCTGACTTTGTAAGTTCAACTACAAACTACTATGGTTCTGTGGTAAATGACGTGCTCCCAAATATTGAAATCAAATCTAGTGTACAAATTGGAATTAGAAATTTAGAGCAAGAA
Source organism: Nitrososphaerota archaeon (assembly GCA_022562615.1). Lineage (GTDB taxonomy): Archaea > Thermoproteota > Nitrososphaeria > Nitrososphaerales > Nitrosopumilaceae > Nitrosomaritimum. The sequence goes on along the minus strand of JADFOW010000015.1, from coordinate 11,038 downwards.
GAATTGGATAATATTGAAAAATACCATTTAGAGGTAATCACTCCTTTTGACATTAGGGAGCAGGGAATCAGGCAGATTACAAATTGTGTACTAAATAGACTAGGTGAGAAAGTATACGTTTCATTTGATATGGATTGTTTAGATCCTGCCTATGCTCCAGGTGTTTCTGTTCCGGTTCCAATGGGTTTGAACAGTACAGATGCAGTTTATCTGTTAAAAGAAATAGCAAAGAAAGGAATTATTGGCATGGATGTCATGGAGGTCTGTCCCAGCTTTGATGTAAAAGACAGGACGTCTCATTTGGCTTCTCGAATAATTTCTGAGGTACTTTATTCGTCAGGAGAGACATAACTTGCCTGAATTTGAAAATGAATTCACGTGGGGTAAAGCAGTAGCTAACAATTCTACTGATGAGTTTCATGCAGATTTTGAAAGGGGAGTAGAGGAGGTAAAAAAAGAACTTGGTAAAAAATATCCAATAATAATTAATGGTAAAGAAATCTTTTCTAATGACTGTTTTATTGTGAGTTCTCCTTCTGATACCCGTATTACGGTAGCTGAATTTCCAAAATCATCTGCAGATGATACAAAAAATGCTGTATCTAGTGCAAAAAATGCGTTTGAAAAATGGCGCGATATCACGTACCAAAAAAGAGCTGAGATATTCAGAGATTGTGCCAATGTTTTTTCCAGTAGAAAATTCTTTTTGGCAGCCATAATGACCTTTGAAGTTGGAAAGAATCGCTTTGAATCTATTGGGGATGTTGATGAGACCATTGATTTTATGAGATTTTATGCATTACAACTAGAAAAAAATGAAGGATTTTGCAAAAATACTTCTCATCCAAACTCCCATGAAAAAACAAAAACAATCATGAAGCCTTATGGAGTTTGGGGAATAATTGCTCCGTTTAACTTTCCATCTGCAATTGCAATAGGAATGAGTACAGCTGCACTAATCACAGGAAATACCGCAGTTCTAAAGCCTGCAAGTGATGCTCCATTATCATCATTTCAGTTTGCAAAAATCTTGTATCCTAGTCTTCCAGAGGGTACAATCAATTTTGTGACAGGTTCAGGAAGCATAGTTGGAAAAACTCTCATTGAAAGTCCAGATGTTGATGGCATAGCATTTACTGGTTCTCGTGAAGTTGGGATGAAAGGACTTCAAGAATTTACAAAATTCACTTCAAAACCTTTCATCTCTGAAATGGGAGGAAAAAATCCAGTAATTGTTACAAAATATGCTGATTTGGAAAAAGCATCCGCTGGTGTAATGAATGCTGCTTTTGGTTTTGGAGGACAAAAGTGCAGTGCGTGCTCTAGAGTCTATGTTCAAAATGAAGTTGCAGATAAATTTATTTTAAAACTTGTTGAAAAAACAAAAAACTTGAAAATTGGAATGCCGTGGCAAATGGGAGTATTTTTGGGTCCTGTTATAAACAAAGAAGCAAAAACCAAATTTGAAAATGCTGTAAACATTGCAAAGAGAGATGGAGAAATTCTTACAGGTGGTTCGGTATTAACCTCCTCAGTACTTGAAAACGGCTACTTTGTGGAGCCTACAATAGTTACTAAATTATCTGAAGAACATAAACTTGTGAAAGAAGAATTATTCCTGCCATTTCTGTGCATTCAGAGATATGATAGCTTTGATGATGCAATTCAACTTGCAAATCAAACAGAATATGGCCTAACTGCGGGTATTTTTAGTAATGATAAAAAACAGTTAGATGAATTCCTTTCGAAAATTCAAGCTGGAGTAGTTTACACAAATCGTTCTGCCAGTGCAACAACTGCAGCCCTAGTCTCTAGTCAGCCCTTTGTTGGATGGAAGAATTCAGGCTCCACTGGACAGGGGTCTGGCGGTGAAAACTATTTGCAGCAATTTATGAGAGCCCAAACTCAAACACGGTGTGATTGAATCAACGAACTTCCAAGTAACAGGATGTTTCTTTTTCTTTCCTTGATTCGTCTAATTGAATACGGTAGCCAGTTTACACCATAAGGAATGTAATCAGAAACAACAAATTTCTTTTTGATCAAGTCTTGTTTGAGTTCTTCTCTTATCCCTTTTAGAAATTGAAACTCAAATTTTTTAGGATACTTTTTTGAAAGACTTTGTGCTTTTTGAATAATTTTGGTGTCATGAGATGCTATGGCAAATTCATTACCTTTTCTGAACAATATTTTCATTAGTTTTACAAAGTTGTTATCTACATCTTTTCTGGTTTTGAAAGATATACTTGCCTTTTCTCTGTATGCGCCTTTTACTAAACGTATTTTAGCACCAATATCTAACAAATCATTTAGATCATTTTCAGTTCGTTTGAGATTGGCCTGTAAGGCAATTCCTAGTCTTTCATATTTTGAAAAGAATGTATGGTAAATCTCGATGATCTCATCTGTGTGTTCTGAGGATTCCATGTCCAACCAAACAAAAACATGTGCTTTACGGGCATCCAATATGATTTTCTCAAAACTCCTATAGCACTCTTTTTGACTGATGGATAGACCAATTTGTGTTGGCTTTACTGAAATGGCTCCACGTATTTTCCATTTTCTAAAAGATTTTATAATTTTCCGATACTCGTCTATACACACCTTGATTTGTTTTTTTGAGGTATGATATTCTCCTAGTTTGTTTATGATGGCATGCCTTCGTAATTTGTACGCCTTTTTTGCAGAAGTTAGTGCATCATCAACAGTATTACCTGCAATCCACTGTTTTGCTATCTTGAACAAAACCTTCTCAATTAACTGCGTACCTGAAATCACAACTGGTATTCAATCTTGGTAATTATATGACTTTAGACTCTTTTTTTTTCTTTCAAATTTCACAAATAATAACAATATTTCGTTTTTTTTTTATTTTTCCTCCCTTCCAGGAGATAATTCAAAGCTCATCGATTTTAGGAAAACAAAAATAATATGTTCAGATATTAATATACATCATATCCAAAACAAAAATAATACTAGACGTTCCATTGGAGGACTTAAAAGATATTTTGTTAGAGGGGGGATGGGATGTTAGTACTGTCACCGAAAAACTTGGATCTACGAAGGAAGCAAGATCTGATGAAAATATTCTCAAATATTCTCAGGAAACTAATTCGGTTGTGATTACTGTAGATAGACCATTTGTTTCAAGGCTTGAATCAGAAGGAGTTAGGGTAGCTGCCATTACATTAGAGGACAAAGCCGATTTAATTAACAAAAAGCTGGATAGAATTATCATTTTAGAAACAGTAGATACAGAATCAACGGATGCTGAAATTCTTGATGATTTTAATAAAATTAAGAGTGGTGAGGTTGCAAGAATGGCTGGAAAGAATTCAAGTTAAAATTTAAGTGAATATATCATTCATTACCCGTTTACGTGAAATGTTAATCGAACCATTTGAAAATAATAATTAAGGCCACTACTCCCAACATTAATGGTAAATAAAACCACGGAAAATTCTGTGGTTTTTCTGAAGAAAACAAAGAACCTTTAGATGTACATGGATTCATAATGTAATTCAGTTAGAATAATTATTAACACTTTTGCGAAAATGTTAATTTGATACTACAAAAATTTGGTGTTTTGATTCATGGATTTTAAGGAAACATCTTGGATCTCATTTTACTAGAACCAGAAATGCGGCCTTTACATCCAAGTTTCATATAACAAAATTGGTGCAGGGGAATAATTTCCAATGAGTGATTTTGGGACACGTCCGATGAACAGCCAAGTTAAATTTTTATGAAAAAAAGACCATGTCTGATCATTTATCGGGCGATAGGGAGCAGAATTTGGTTCCTTGAATAAAATTCTATCTAGTCTATTTATCAACTTATCCAAATATTCAACAATTTGCAAATAATTTCAAAAGTTTAGTTGGTTAAAAAAATTATCTATATTTTATTAGTTATTCAATTTAATTTTAAAAATATAACAATTATACAGATTACCTATGCCTAGGAATTTCACCATACCTTAAGACATTATACAAATATGATTTGTTGATGTTGTCATAATTTCACTTATTTTGATCATGGTTAAGTAAGACCACATCATTCTAGAATTGGGCGATGGGGATGTCAGAGATGGTAAGTCCAGTGGAATATGGAAAATTTTTCGACGAAGTCATAAACCTTGACGAAAACGTAAGGTATGTGGCAATCTATGATGGACAGTTGAATGCAAAATTTGGAAATGGAGTACAGGGATATTTTAAAGAAGAGGAAATTAAATCGTCATTGTCTGAGGCGCAAAATAGATGGGCCTCTCGTAAAAAGATGAGTTTTAAAATTGGTCAACCAAAGTTTGCGATGGCACAATATGGTAAGGTAAATCGAATAACGATGTCTTATGGTAGTGAGGGAGTTATTTTAGTGACCACAGAACTTGACGTCGACATTAATAAATTGGTAGATGAGATTATAAAAATTCGAACCAGGTTTTTTGGTTAACTTGTTAAAATCTCATCCTTCCCAAAAAATAATTTGTCCCTATTATGAAATTTTGACGGAACTGAATGATTCATATTTCGGAAAAAGGTGTAATACGTCATGAGTGAAACTTGGAGAGAAAGACTCAGCAGAAGAAGACTAGAAATTGGAATAGAGGGGCCAGAATATGATTACATAAAAAGCTACATTGAGTTTTATTGTTCTGAAGCCGATCAAAGATGCAAAAAAATAGATATGAACAAAACTGTAGACCAAGTCATTGATTCTATGAAAGACGAAGATTTTGATAGATTTACAAAGTCTGTCATTGAATCTGTTCACAAAAAGCAAGGATATGATGGTCAAGCTCCCACACAAATGGCCTAAAACCATTTAGAAGTTGTTTAGTTTATTTTTTAATGTACATTTGATATAAAATTCAAGACGAAAATGCCGCCCAAAAATGGACAGATCAGAATAGAATCAATAACAAAGTTCAGGTAAAATGAATTTACACTTTTTGCACTGAAATTCCATGATGTAATTTCCTACTCTTGCAATATTTGCCCACTCTTTATGTTCTATACCGTATTGGTATGAGGGTAAATCCTCTTTCATGGCTTTTAGATAATTATCTGTAATAGTAACACATGAAATTTGTGACCATTTTTCATTTCCACACTTTGGACATTTTACCACAGCTATACACTAGATTTACATTTGAAAAATCTTTTGTTTTATGATAAAATAATTAGCCCTAATTATGATAAACGCTATACCTATGAACAATATGTTCAGATGAAAGGAACGGTAACTGACAGATGAGTTTTGAACCCATAATGTATTTGGGCATACTGATCATTGCAGCCAAACTACTTGGGGAGGTAATGCATAGGATAGGTCAACCGACCATCATAGGAAATGTTCTTGCAGGAATTATTGTGGGTCCGGCATTGTTTGCACTGGTTGACCCAATAGATGAAATTGATCTTTTCATATCAATAGGCGTATTCTTTTTGTTCTTTTTGATAGGACTAGAAGAAATTGACTTACCAGGGCTATTTCGTGTACTTAAAGGAAGAATATTTGTAGGATCTGCAGTGGGATTCCTCATTCCATTTTTTGCAGCAGTCCTGTTTGCATTGTCCTTTTCGGATATGGATTTGATAAAATCCTTCGCGATAGCAAGCGTAGTTGGTGCATCTAGTTTGGGGGTGACTGCAAAAATTTTGACTGATCTTGGAAAACTTCGGTCTACAATAGGGCTAGAAATCTTTACGGTAACTGCAATAGTGGAACTTATCGCAATTATTTTCGTCAGTGTGGTGATTCAGATTGCTAATGAGGGGAATCAGTCCCTTGAGATTGTAGACATTACTTGGCTTTTTGCAAAGATGATTATCTTTTTTGTCATAGCTGGACTTGTGTCGGTATTTGTTTTGCCACATTTTTTCCGACTGATAAAAAACCATCTACGTGTACAACAGATATACTTTGGAATTGTGATTGGGGTAATTTTACTTGTGGCATATTTTGCAGAACTAAGTGGAATTCATGGAGCAATAGGTGCTTTGATGTTGGGAATCGCAGTATCACGGATGGCCAAGGAAGAATATTTTGAAATCTCAAAAAATGTTAATGTAATTGGGTATGGAATTTTCATACCCATTTTCTTTGCAGGGATTGGTTTGCACTTTTCCTTTAGTTTTTTAGAACTTCCCCTGTGGATAATCGCTGGAATGCTTGCAATAATTGTCGGAGTAAAATTTGTTGGCTCATATGCCGCAGTAAAGATAGCAAAAATGAGACCTGCAACTACTGTTGCATATGGGATAATGTCAAAGGGCGCAGTTGATCTTGCCCTGATGCTGTCACTTTTGGGAGTAGGAATAATTGAGAAACCAATGTTTTCATTATTGGTTTTTGGAACCCTAATTACAATGGTAATATCAAGTGTTGAGCTACAACGCAAATTACGGAAAGTAGTACAGGTTAAATTTGGAACAATGGAATTAGGCCTATTGCCAGCCTTTTTCCGAAGGGTGGTATCAGACTATACGGCAATACAGGTGATGGATAAGGAATTTTCAAAAATTCATCTTGAAACTAACTTGGAGGAATTTTTACGCTCAAATGATGTTAATTCAAAATCAGTTTTCATGGTATGTGATGAAAAAGACAATCTGGTAGGCCTAGTCTCACAGAAAGAAATCAAAAGAATTCACAAGAAAAGCCATAGTGAAATCACAATAGGCGATATAATGTATAAAAAATATCATACTGTAACGACAAATGAACAAATTTTCACCATCATTCAAAAACTGAATTCTCATCCATTTGACGTAATACCTGTAGTTGATAATATTGATCCCAAGAAGATTATTGGTATTGTAACTGGAGATAAAATAATGGACTTATTGGTTAAAAAAGAAGAAAAAGAGGAAAGTTAGATGTCAGAAAATGAAGAAATAATTTCAATTCATCCGTCCCAAAAAATATTTTCAAGCTAAAGAAATCTTTATGAACTTTGATCCAAGGGTGAGAACAGGATTATGAGTAGTATCTCACGCCAAGAAATCAAAAATGAATTTCTAAAAAGCAAGATGGGTATGGCGGGTGTGGGTATTTTGGCAGTCCTAGTTACAATCTCAATAATTGCAATAGTTGCCATTCCAAGTGAAACCTTTAGTGAATGGAACAATCCTAGCAATTGGATTTCATATCCAAAAGTGGCAGTTCCAGGATGGGTCAACCTATTTTTGGTTGAAAAAATTCCCGAGCATAAAATTCTTGATAAACCAATAGAGAAAGTAAAAACATCAGGAGATATTTCTTTGGTATCACACCAATTTGGATTTGACTTTGACTACAGCGATTTTCCAAATGACTTTATTTATGAATTTTCTGCACAATATTCAGGTGCGCCTCTTCTAGAAATAGTAGTAATTAGACCCGATGGATTACAGCTTGAATTGTTATCAACATCATTACCATATTCCAGTTCTCCTACAATTCATACCGAGAGAATCTTTTCAACTGATGAATCAATTAGGAAAAAACTTTTCTTGCAATCTGAAAAGTTTGATTTCTCCCTAGATAGGTTAACGGCTGAAGACGTTGTATTTTCCAAAACCCAAACCAACCAACCTCTAAAAGGACATTATATGTTTATTGTAAACCTTTATGGGATTAATTCTCAAAACGCAATTCCCGAATCCACGTTAATTGTAGGAGGAAAAGCTTTTGGAGTTATGGGGACCGATGAACTTAGACGCGACTTGGCGATAGGATTGCTTTGGGGTACTCCTCTAGCATTGTTCATCGGAATAGTAGTAGCGATATCATCAGTTGTATTTGGTTTGCTTTATGGAGTATATGCGGGATATAAGGGTAAAAAAACTGATGAGGCCATGATGAGATTCAATGATGTCATTTATGCTCTTCCTGCTCTACCGTTTCTAATCATACTTTCTATAACTATTAGCAATAGTATTTTCTTAATGATTGGATTTCTAACCCTTTTTGGGTGGGTGGGAATAGCCAAGGTTTCAAGAAGTATGGCTCTTCAAATCAAAACACGTGGATACATTGAATCTGCAGAAATGATGGGCCAAAAAAAATCTAAAATTATTCTTAGACATATTTTACCTCAATTACTTCCATACGCGTTTGCCAGTATTGCCATATCTGTGCCCGCAGCAATTACCACAGAAGCGGGTCTTAGCTTCCTTGGTTTGGGTGACCCTTCATTTCCCACATGGGGACAGATTCTACATGATGCAAATGTCTATGGTGCAGCACCAAGAGGCTTGTGGTGGTGGATAATGCCACCAGGTATAATGATAGCAATTACGGGTCTTGCGTTTGTTTTCATTGGAAATGCCATGGATGTTATTGTAAATCCTAAACTCAGACGATAGTTAATTCTTTAAATCAAATTTCCGAATAAGGTCTATTGTAGAATCCTTTAGCTTTACTGTATAAGTGGCACAGTTTGGATCCTTTGATTCAGATAAAATTTCTGCAAATTTCACTTTATCTTGATTTGATTCAAGGGCTGGATCAGTTTCACTTACACATAAGGGAAATTTTTTCATCCCGATGTTCTGATTGAGTAGATAGTTTATGAATTTTTTATAACTTTCAATTTCGTTCCAATTGATATTTTTTTCTTTACATGCTCCAATCCAAACATCAAGCGTATTTTGATAGATTACTTTTTTTCGTAAATCCTCTAAGGTCATGACAGACTTTTAGAAATCGGCACGCTGCATTTTAGAGCCACATCTAGGGCAAGAACCACCATTGTGTTTGTTACTACAAACAAGGCAAACATAGCGAACTTTGACGGTTCTGCCTGTATCTCTTCCAAAGAATCCTCCGCCTGTTCCCGAGTCTCCATAACCACCCATTCTGCTCATAGCACGTCGTCTTAGTAATAAGGGAAATACTATGAAGATTCCAAGTGCTGCGGCTAAACCAAAGGGAAATGGAAGGATCATTTGTAAACCAATACTAATTACCAATGATGCAAGTAAGAAAACCAAGTAAGTTTTGAAAGTAAACAATTCAATGGAAATACCTTTAAAATCCATATAAAGTTTTGTCAGTATTTCTCATACTACGATGCGAAAATTGAAAAAATTTTTCAAATCATACAATTTCAAGTTTAATTGAATTCCCTTGACTATCCCACGCAAAAAAATCCTCGTCATCATAGGGAAACTGAACAATTAATGATACTAGACCAAAGAAATTATGAAGATCAGTCAAGGAGGGCTCCGCTGAGCCACTTGGATGAGAATGAACTATTCCTAGATAACTCATATCAAATGGCAAAAATGATTGTGGAAAACCGGCAAACGTTGGTCCGGTGTGACTAAACGGTGGAATTACAAGACTATCAATCAAAATTTTACCCTTCTTTGATGTTCCTTTTAGTATCAAGATACTCTCATTTGGATGCTTTATCTGGCAGTAAGTGGATATACTATTTACAACATCTTTTTTTAATGAAACAAGTCTTTCATATTTTTTCTTCTTGAATAGCACAAAAATGGTATTCAGACAATACTAATTAATTTTAATTTGGTCTTATTATGGTATAATCGGTATTTGAAAATCTTTTAAGCTTGTTTTCAATTTCGGAGATCACCTTCGGGATGTTTGCATGATTTTCATCAACATCTTTTTTAAAGGAGGAAATTTTTGAGCTATTATCCTGTTTTTGAGTCATCGCTTTCTCTAAATTCTTTTGTAGAGTAGATAATTCACTATTATCAAATGCGGCAATTTTACTTTGAATTTCCTGCCTTTTTTCTACAAAATTGTTTATTTTTTTTATAAATTCACCAAGCAGTTTTTCAGTCTCCCCAAGATACGACATTGATTTTTCAACATCCTTTACCGAAATTGAACCTGAAGAGATTCCTTTTCTAACATTTTCAAAAATTATAATAATAGAACCCTCATTTTTTGGAGTTAGTGCAGTATACGGATCCTTTACAAGCTGAGATAAAAGAGACTTTTGTTCTTTATCCAAAGAGGATGCGTATTCATATCGATTTAGGGGTCTAGAAATCTTTGTAAATTGAGCATCAATTTTATTTTTGATTTGATTTTTTTTATCGTTAAAAGAAGACAAACTATGATTTAATTTTAAAAACTCATCATATTTTTTGCTTGATTTTATTTTTTCAATAGAATTTTCAAGATTCTTAATTTTGTCCCGTATTGAATCCAGCAAATTTTGGGTTTCAGACATTCGTTGATTTTTTGTAATCGAGTCATCTTCTAATTTTTTTATTTTATCCAATAATTCTGTAATTTCATTTGAATCTGATTTGCTATCCTGAGAATTTTTAATTAATTTTTGAATTTCGTTAGTATTAGAATTCATTTCAGCTAATATCTCCTTAAGTTTGCCAGCATATTTTTTTGCAAAAATATGGATTACACGTGTTTGTCTTCCTAAAACATCTCCAATTTTCTTTAACTTGTGATTTAAAACATTATTCATATTTATGATATCATCAAATGATGAAACTTCAGGTAAATCAGTGGCATCTTTTTTGATTACATCAATTACTTGTTTTTTTCCTCTGACTACAATAATTCTAAGATTCTTATCAATATCGTCAACTTTAAGATCGTCTCTATCAAGGGCATGGGCAATGCTTGCAAGCTCGTTAAACAAAGGAGAAGTATGTGTTCTTAGTAACTTTATTTCGGTTAGAGTTTGAGCGTTTCTTAGGTCCAGTAAATCCTTTGTAATTTTTTGAACTTCGGATAATTCAATCTCCTTTTGTTTTAAAATTTCTCTAGGAATTTGCTCTTTCTTCTTTTTACCCCATCCAAATACCATTTGTGTTTGTTGATTTTTGGGGATTAAATGTGTTAGATAAAAAATGGTTAGCGTTGTTTGTGCTTAAAAATCGATCTAGTTTAACTTTCTTTGAATCTAGCAGCCTCATCAGAACCCCCTGTTGCGTTACCCCTGCTATAGGAATGTGCGCCGGCTCCTGCCAGGCTTCCACCCTTTACAATCAGATATTCATCACGTATTGGTTTGTCATCCAACCAGCACTCCAAAATCTCCCTAACC
>JADFOW010000119.1 GCA_022562615.1 Nitrososphaerota archaeon | reverse complement strand
TAATTGAATTATCAGAACTTATTACTTTTAGATCATCAATCTGTTTTGGTACCATCATTTCATTTGATGTGACAAAAATCTGAAGTATCCCTTCTGTATTCTCAAGTAATTTCTCAGGATGAAGTTGATATCCAAATTCGGCTGTAGTTTGAGCCTGTGCAGGTATTACAAGAATTCCAGCAATAATACCTAATATCAGAAAAATGGCTTTCATCCTAAATTAATTTGATAAATTTTTGTTATATTGAACAGTATGAAATATTACAATACATACAGTTTATGAGTATATTGATGCTACATTAAATAGCTTTAACTGGATTAATAATATTGCCCCAATTGTAACTGCCACAAGACATACTGAATACATGAATCCTCCTGAAAAAGAACCAGTAGTAAGTTTACCTAAAAATAATCCTGCTATCCATGACTGTATCAAAATTGCTATTCCTAATAACTCAAATCTTGATTTTGCAATTAACTCCATTGCTGCACTTTTCTCCTCGTCTGGTTCAAGTTGGGCCCCTAAACTTGTCAAGGATTCAATTACAAGCAAGGTTGTAAATCCTGTAATTGCAATCAACATAAATCCCACCATCACATATGGTTGGAGCATTTCTCTTTTTGTCTTCTCTATGACTTTCATTTTTTCTGCAACATGTGCTAAAGAATCCAATGTCTTTACGTTTCCACCTCCTGCAGAAATAATTTCAAATAACACTTTAAAATTAATTAAAATTTGAAAATTAGTGACTTCTCTTTTTATGAAACCAAAAATATCATCTAATGTCATACCCCATTGTAGTTTATTTGCAATCCCATTAGCTACATAATTAAATAATCCGTAATCTTTTCTTTTTGTTGCTTGAATTACACATTTTTCAGGACCAAGACCAGCTTTTCTTGCTTCTGCCACATCTCTCATAATTACTGATGTTGCAGATTCTGCATCAAGGGCAAAGCGATATTTCTTTTTAAATTTTATTGCAGGCCATATTGCAGATGCAATTAATCCTCCGCCTAAAATGAATAAATTATAATCTGGTAGCACATTTAATGTAATTATTGCAATTGCGCCTAAAATTCCTGGCATTCCAAACATTAGAATTTTTTTCCAATCTAATTCTTTAATTTTTGATGCAGTTATTTTATGAGCAACTACCAAAAACAATATTGTAACTCCTGGAGGCATGATAATTACCAGATATAACGGATCAAGTTCGTCTGGTCCTGGGGGAGTACCTACACCATCAGTAGACGTAGCAGTAACGATAATGTATATGGCTAAAACAACTATTTGCATAGTCATGTATGTTTCAATTACTGTCTGAACTTTGTTTGCTTTTTCTTTTTGTTGGGCTTCGTAAATTTCAAAAGCACTATTCATTTTTGTTGTGAGATAACTTACAACATCTCCTCCACTTTGAATTGCAGACACCCATCCAGCAAGAAACTCTCCAAATTCTGAAGCTCTCTCTTTTGTCTCAGCCATTACAACCAATGGATCTTGTCCTAAAATGTCAATTTTTTTTATAATTTTTATTGACTCTATTCTTACATTTGGAAGCAAGTCCATATCTTTAATTTTTTGAAAAATTGTGTATGGTCCAAAACCACTGGTAGCTAACAATGTTACTATTGTCATAAAAAATGGCAGTTCTGCATCTATCTTTTTGTTTAATTTTTTCTTTTTATCATCTGATTCATGTTTTTTGAGAAATGACATATCTAAACTCCGTATTCTATTTTGTTGAGTAACGAATTAGGATCTCGATAATATTTTCCAATCGTCTCTGCTACTTTATCATAAGCTCTGATTCCTCGTTGGGTTAACCATTTTAGAACAATTTTTCTTTTTTCAAATTCTTCTAAAAGTTCATCCATACTTTGACCTGTTTGTTCACAAATTCTCTTAAACATCTCACTGCTTTCTAAGTCTGGTTTAAAGTAATCAGATTTTGGATCCCATTTGAATGAAGTATGGTAATCAATTGAAGTCTTTATTTCTTGAACAACTGTTGCCCTTCTTGTGCTTTTTCCATCTTGTCCTTTAACTCTTCTAATGACAATTGCACAATTCATCAATGCCATGTATGATGCTGGAATATCCATTGGTTTTTGTTGTAATCTTTTAGTTGCTGATTCCAAACTGTCTGCGTGCATTGTACACAATCCACCGTGACCTGTTGCCATAGCTTGAAACATTACGTATGCTTCCGAACCTCTAATTTCACCTACCACGATATAATCCGGTCTATGTCTTACTCCTGATTTGATCAG
>JADFOW010000053.1 GCA_022562615.1 Nitrososphaerota archaeon | reverse complement strand
TCCACGTGCAGTATTTACTAGATATGCTCCATGCTTCATCTTGCTTATCATTTCTTCATCAAATAGATTTTCAGTCTCTGGATGAAGTGGGGCATTAATTGTAATAACATCGCATACCTTTACCATCTCTTCAACGCTTTGGTGAAATGTCACTCCAAGCTCTTTTTCAGTTTCTTCTGGCAGTCTGTGTTTATCATAGTAGTGTAGCTTGACATCAAATGGCTTCATTCTCCTTAGTACTGCCAATCCGATTCTTCCAGCAGCTACTGTTCCAACATTCATTCCCTCTACATCATATGACCTTGATACACAATCAGCAATGTTCCATCCATTTTTGATTACCCAGTGGTATGATGGAATATAGTTTCTTACCAATCCTAGGATCATCATTACGACATGCTCTGAGACGCTGATGCTGTTCGAATACGTTACTTCGGCTACGGTAATGTCATGGTCCATTGCTGCCTGCAGGTCTACGTGATCTGATCCAATACCTGCGGTTATTGCTATCTTTAGCTTTGGTGCCTTTGCAATTCTTTCAGCAGTAAGATAAGCTGGCCAGAAGGGTTGTGATATTACAATGTCTGCATCTAGAAGCTCTTTTTCAAATACTGAATTTGGTCCGTCCTTGTCAGAGGTTACAACAAAGGTGTGGCCTCTTTCTTCTAGGAATTTTCTTAGGCCCAGTTCTCCTGAAACACATCCTAGGAGTTCCCCGGGAATAAAATCAATCTTTTCCGGAGTAGGTGCCCTTTGTCCGTCCGGGTAACTTGAGATCTTTGGAATGTCTGCTCTTGCATAATTCGGTGGGAATTCCTTGACGGGATCATCATACAACACACACAATACTTTTAGATTCTCTTTGTTCATTTTCTGTCGTAATTTAGTTTTATTTGTAAAACTTGTAATTAAGACTGTTGGATTTTTCAGAACCTTCCCATGATTATTTTCCAACTAAAGAACATGATTGGTAGATTCTAAACTTGTACCATTAACTTACCTTTAGACATGTTATGTTCTATTTGCTGATGTGCTTTTATGATTTCATCAAACTCAAATACTTGCCTCAATATAATTAAATTTAAAATCAAGGCTAAAGAATCACTTCATATGAAGAAAAAAGCTGAAAAATCATTTCATACAGGTACTGTGAAAAAATCAATTATCATTAAATCATCAAAACAGAAAGTTTGGAGAAAAATAAGTAATATTGTAGGATTGCATTCATGGTTAATCGATGTTAAAAAAACTGTCTATCTATCAAGTAAAAAACGGGGTGTTGGTGCAATTCGAGAAATTACCTTTAATGATGGAAATACTATCGAGGAGCATGTTGTTGCATGGCAGAATGGAGAGTGCTTTACATATGTTGCAACAGACGGTTTACCTCTTCGAGCATATGTTGCTACAATTTCAATTAAAGCAAAAAGTAAAAATTCTGTCCAATTGACTTGGCAGTCTTACCTAAACAGTAAAAAAATGACAGAAAAGGAGTTTTCAGAATTTCTTGTTTTTATGAGAATTTTCTATGAGAAGTCATTGACAAATCTAAAAAGTTCTTTAGAGAAATAATTTTCCAAATCAAGGTGTAAATACAGTGAATTAAAATTAAGACCATGAGCGATATTCGCTTCATCATAATAGGAATTTTATTGATATTTTCAGGTTTTTTAGTTTTGGGAATTTTTGGGGAAAATTATCAAGCATCTAGTATTGAAGCAAATGAATTTGAAACCTGTTTAGAATTTTCGGATGACAAAGAACCCATTCCAATTGATTGTTCGGAGAAAATGCTTGGACAGAACACCTTTTTTGGTTTGGTGATTGCTTTGATTGCAGGAGGTATGCTTGCCCTAGTTAAAGGGGCTAGAGGAAATTGGGATAGCAAGGTCAAACCAGAAGACATGGTGGGACCTGGCAGAGATAATCGTATGGATGGAAACGATTCAAATGGAAATTAAATTGATAAAAATTGACTATGAACTTTTAGGAAATTGTTTTTGTTTTCGTTTCCTTTCATAGTCATCTTCTGATCTTTGAAAATACACTTCTTCGTATGGCATTCCTATGGAGTGTTTGCAAAATTTACATTTAACTCTAAGGTAGAATTTGTTCACAGATGGACTCAGATTCATCTAGAAAGGATTATGTCGAGGATCGTTATGTTAGCTTTTTTCAATTATTTCCTTTAAATTATCAAAAAGAATTTCAATTTCCTTCATTCTCTCATCGAATTGCTCATTTGTAAGAATATCAGGTTTTACAAGGGTAACTATGACTTCAGAATCTTGGCCACTTGAGACTACACGCATTGGAATCTCCCAAGAGGTCTCATCGTCCACATACAAATGATCTAAAATTCCAAATGCCTTATTATGTTTAAATTTTAGATTTGCAATTCCACGTGATGTCGAAAAAGACCAAGAACCATCGGGATTTTTTTTGGCATCTGGCATCATTTTAGGAGGAGATTCCAAAATTGCATCAAATACATCTCCAGTTTTGCGACCAACTGAAATTATTATTGTTCTGGATCTTGCCATATGCAAAATGGTAATTGATGATTAAAAAGCATGTTGCAGAAGTTCTATGTTATAACTAAAAATTTTGTTTAAAGAAATATTAATTACAAATAGAACATTTTAAGATTGCTTCAATAACCTCATATAATATGAATAAAAGTTAGCAGTGTGTTCAGGTTTAGAATAATTTCATTTTTTATTTTTATGGGAATTTTCTCGCTTTCTTTTCAAATTGGAGCGACCTCTGAAGTTAGTCTAGAGGAGGCAAACGATTTTGTACAAGAGTTTTTGTCTTCAACCCAAGACATTGATGGTTGGGGGATTTTTCTAAACAACATATCAGCGTCATTTCCTATGTTTGTTCCGGGTGTGGGGATGTTGTTAGGAATTTATTCTGCTTGGTCCACCGGATTTGGTTTTGCCGCAATAGCAACAATGGCACCAGGATTAGCAGATATTGAACCATTAAGCATTTTGTATTATTCCCCCTATGGATTAATGGAGTTAGTTGTTTATTCGATTGCAATGTCACGTAGTTTTCATGTAGTATATTCACTTGCAAAAAAAGTAAATCCAAAATCCCTTATCAAGCCAAGCCTAATTGAAATAGGTATTGCAGTAGGATTACTGTTAATTGCAGCATTCTTAGAGGAATACATGATAAAGTTAGCTCAGCAGGGAACTCCTCTTTTATAATTCCGATTAGAAATTAATAATTACCCAAAAACAAGAGTAGAAAGAATTTTCCAAAACAAATTGAAGCTAATCTTGAGTCTTTTTTTTAGCCTTATCTGGAGGATTCACATAAACTTGGTAGATATAATACCAAGGTTCCATGTTAATATTTTCCAGATGCTCTTGAATAATTTTTCCTTCAATAGCAGGTTCTTCTTCATCTAGACTACTCATCAGGTATTATTCTCATACTAACTAATAAGATGCCCTCCATCTTGCCCTTGCAAGATGAAATCAACCATAAATTATACAGTATTCACACTCACAATTTGGTTGTTGTTTACTTTTTGCAAGACATTTTTTATGCTGCCCTGCCTGACATTGAACACAAGTTTGTTCAAGGTTGTCTACGCTAGAATATTTTTTTGATTGATCAAAACCAAAACCACCGTCTTTTGGACCTACCATCAATTATTTTGGCACCTTCTAGTATTTTAAACAACTCTGAGATCTCTAAATTTCCAAAATTCTTTTAGTTGCCCCCAGAGGATACACCTGTAAATTTTTCAATCTGATCCTTCCTAGGAAGTAATGAAAATGAGTATTTCAGTTAGTTGAAGGATTTTCTATAGTTCCTCGAGTTTTGATCAGCTATTCTTAGAGGTTCTGGATACCAATTCTTGTCTAGAATTAGTTCCTTAACAATTTTTTTTGCAGTTCGAAGGCTGATTTTATGGCCTATGCTAACGTAGATGGTTTTTTTGTTTTTTATTTGATACCCCAACACTTTTCCATCTAATTCAATTTTAGAATCAGGTCTGATTTTACCACAGAGAAGGTTTTTGGCAACGCCAATTACAGGTTTGTCAAGTTTCAAGCCAACATAACAAGCTAATCCACACTTTCTGGGATGAAGAACGCCATGACCATCAACCAAAAGAATATCAAAATTTTCTCGAAGTTTTTTCAAAGTCAATAAGATTGGTTTGGCTTCCCTTAGCATGAAAAATCCTGGGATGTATGGGGAAGAGATTGCAAAAGAAGAGTTTTTTGACTCGAAAATTTCCAAAGATTTTCTGCTTAAAACCACTGCTGAGCAATATGCTTTATTGCCTTTGTATGAAACATCAACACCACAGATTGTATTAAATTTTGATGGAAGTATATCCTTTGAAATTACTTTCTTTGCTAATTCTTCTTGAAGTTTTATTGTTTGCTCAGAATCCATTAAGATAATTAGATTCTCACATTAATTGATATATTTTTTATTCATATTTTTGGATCTGGGATTGTTTTCACTAGTTTCTCATTACCAAAAAATAATTCCAAAAAAAATATAAAGTGATTATTCTAAAGACCTCAGAAGATGTACGTCTTCTGGTAGGTGCTTCTCAATAATGTTTTTTAGATATGATTTGTCTGGCCCAAAAGGCCTTTTTTCTTTCTTGAGATCATTTAAAATTCGCATTAAAATCTCCTTATCGCCTATGTCATTTTGTATTAGTACTATAATGGACTTCATAAGTTCTCCACTCACAAGATTGTAAGGGAAGTACCAATCAAAAATCCTTTCTAAAAATAAAATTTTAGTGTCTTTTCGATTCTCGTCCTCCCAAAAAAATAATTCGAATTTTGTATTAAATTCAAGAGACAGAGGTGAAATTTCTTTTTCTATTTTATAACAGTTAGTATCAAATTTTATACTCGAATTATTCCTTTTTCAACAAGATAGTTTATTCCACCAACAAATTCTTCTTGTGTGATTTCTCCTTTGATAAACCAGTCTGCGTTTTGTGTAAACCATATAGGAATTTCAGAATTTGAATTGAGAATTGAAGAAACAACCTCAAACAGAACATACGATTTATCTCTATTTTGATTTATCTCTTTGTTCTCTGGCTCGATTTGCAGTGCTTTATCAAAATACGTTAGCGATTGTTCATATCTTCCAAGTTCATATAGAGTAATACCTTTGTTGTTTATGGCCTTGACATATTGAGGATCAATTAAAATTGCCTTGTCGAAATAAGTTATTGCTTGGTTATAATGGCCAATCTGTACAAGGGTTATTCCCTTGTTGTTTAGTGATCTGATGTATTGAGGATCTATTAAGAGAGCTTCATCAAACTGCACCAAGGCTTCTTCATATTTACCAAGATGATAAAGAGAGTGGCCCTTATTGTTCCATGCTTGCACAAATTTTGGATCAATTTCTAAAGCCCTATCAAAATAATGTATAGAATTTTCATATTTTTCAAGGGCGGCAAGGGTTTTTCCTTTGTCTTTTAAGGCAATTACATCATCTGGATTTATAGTCAAGGATTTGTCAAAAGATGCAATTGCTTCCTCGTATCTTTCAAAATCGTAGAGAACAACTCCTCTCAAATTTAGAGCAATACTGTCATTAGAATTTTGTTTCAAAATATCATTAAAGTAAGATAATAAATCCTCAAGATTTTCAGCTTCAATTAGTTTTTCCACTTTATAGAAATCAACAAGAGTTTTTTCATCAAATAGCATATTTGGAATAACTAATAGACTTACAATGAGAACTATGTGGAACATTTTCTTCTAAAATAAGATAATATTCCAAACTTAAAACTTGCACGCCATCAGTTAGTATCAAATGTGGCCAACAACTCACCAATCAAAGTAGAGACTATTTTTTCTCGATTATCAGTAGTTAACTCATACAAATTTGATTTTCTTTTGACTTCTCTTACTAGGTCATCGCTTGATCTGTAGTGAACGGTAAAAACGGTTAATTTATCACTATTTAGTACCTTCCGTACAACCTTTCTGAATAATTCACTCTTTAACTCCATTGGCCCTACCTCATCTACAATGAGTACTTGACAATTTTCAAACCCATGCTCTAAAGCTTGAACTCCAATTCCTTCCAGATCCCCTACGTTGACCCCATATTTGCCGACTTTTATCTTAGATTCTTGGTCTACTCCTGCTAAAACTCCACGTTTACCTGTTAAAATGTCCACGATTTCAAATCCTAGGCGTCTGTCATTTTTCTTTATTTCAACAGTATAGAATCCTCCGACTTTGATACCATTTTTTATTAGCAAGTCCACAAGCTTGAGTACAGTTGTAGTTTTACCCGACTTTGGTTTACCAGTTAAAGCAAATTTAAGCATAAATGAGCATAAGGGTTTGAGTTTTTATCAATTCTCATCCTTCCCAAAAAATAATTCAATTTCTATTAGACGAGGAGTATTGTAGAAGAAAATTCTGTAGTAATGTGACGGATAATGGCTTTTATGAAACTATCATAATTTTGAATCTGAAACTTTTCTGTTTGAATAGTCGACATAAAATGAATATGACATGTCAGGGTTTTAAACTCAAAAGTAAGCGCCAGGTAAGGGATTCGAGCCCCTGCACGCTTGCGCGTAGCCGTTTTCGAGACGGCCGCCGTACCACTTGGCTAACCTGGCATTGTTCCTTAAAATTTTCACCATAATAAAGAAAACAACTAGGATTAGTACAGATAATTATCTGATAACAGAATTCAGAATTTAATCAATATTAACTAGCATTTTGATTTTACTTTAGAAATCATTTTGAATAGATAAATACAAAACAGCAAAAAAAAATACAAATCACCATGGGATTAAAACTAAAGGATCTGGTAATTAGAGAAAAGACAAAACTAGAATCTTTTTCAAACAAGGTCATAGCAATTGATGCGTATAATGCAATCTACCAGTTTTTAGCAAGCATCAGAGGTCCCGATGGAATGCAATTGACTGATTCTGAAGGTAGAATCACAAGCCACCTAAGCGGTTTGCTTTACAGAAATATCAATTTTTTGTCTTTGGGAATTAAGCCAGTTTGGGTTTTTGATGGAAAGCCCCCCTCTTTGAAGACAGCTGAGATTGAAAGGAGGAGACAAATCAAAAGGGATGCTACTGTAAAGTATGAAAAAGCAATAGCTGCTGGAGACATGGAAGGTGCAAGAAAGTATGCCCAACAAACCACCAGCATGAAAGATGGTATGGTTGAGGAATCAAAACACCTCTTGGAGTATTTTGGAATTCCATATGTAGATGCACCCTCAGAAGGTGAGGCAACTGCTGCACATTTGACAAATACTGGGCAAGCATATGCCTCTGCTAGTCAAGATTTTGATTCAATTCTTCTTGGTGCAAAAAGATTAATTAGAAATTTTACAAACAGTGGTAGACGAAAAATTCCAAATAGAAATACCTACATTGAGATAGAGCCAGAAATTATTGAGACAAAAAAAACTTTAGAATCACTTCAAATTACAAAAGAGCAGCTAGTCGATATTGGAATTTTGATTGGGACAGATTTTAATCCAGATGGGTTTGAGCGAGTAGGACCCAAAACTGCCTTAAAAATGATAAAACAACATTCAAGGTTAGAAGACATTCCACAAATTCAGGAGCAATTACACAAGATAGACTATGATCAGATTAGAAAAATTTTCCTAGAACCCAATGTCGCAGAAGTAGACGAGATAATTTTTGAGAAGGTAGACTATGAGGGAATTACCAACTATTTAGTTAAAGAGAGGAGTTTTTCTGGGGATAGAATACAGTCTTCATTGACTCGTCTAAAAAAAGCAATAGAAAAAAAGAGTCAAAATCTAGACCAATGGTTTTAGATATTTAGTAACATTGAATAAAATTGCAGTCGCGAGACAACTCACTCGCGTCAAACACCTTTAATGCTCTTTCTGCTTCAAATTCAATTATACTTGCGAACCCAGAATGATTCCTATTGTTTGGATCTCCAGAATCCTGGAATCTCTTAAATTCTTGGTTTATTTGTTTGAAGGAACCAAAACTGTTCATCTCAAATATTCTACCATCATCAGTAGTCCAAAGGTCGCTGTACTTTTCATTTTGTGTAACTTTGATTAATCCCTCATACTTTACTGTGGAGGGAATCATCATAGTATTCATTGGGTTAAGCGATGTACCCGATACATCAAATCCGTCATTAAGATAAGTTGTTTGGTCTCGTCGTTTAAAGTCAATTGCCTTTATTGCCATTGTTTTGTCTTTTAGTGGTTCTAAGAATACTGCATACATGAATGTGGTGTCACAATTTTCTTCAATGTCAGTTGCTTGACATTTTGATTTTTGATGGGTTACAAGTAGACTGGCTCTGTCAATTATCTCAGATTCTTGATAAACTTTGTAATCTTGAATTTCTCCTGCATAATCAAACCATACCTCGACTCTCATTTCTGCTAGATGACCCATGCCAATTCCAGGAACACCAAATAGGAATTCTTGGACTTTGAGGCCCTTATCTGCATAGACAGTTGCTGCAAAGGAGTTGAGTGCACCAATCTCTATAATTTGTTCATCAAATGGGGTGTGATGATTGTCAACTACTGTAAATGATTCGCCATTAAATCTAAATCCATAATCTACAATAATGTCCTCACGTGTTTCGTGGCTTACTCCAAATGTGGGTCTGGTATCCCAGTGATTCATTCCTCCATCATTGTCATCCTGAGTTGAAGTGCTTATAGAAATAGAAGCAAATGCTGGGTTTCCATGCGAATCAGTAACTGATGCTGTAATTGTATGAGTTCCAACTGATAGCGTACTAATTGAGAAGGAAGCCCCTGAACCAATCACGCCATCAAAATTAGATGACCATGAAAGACTAGCAGAAATATCTCCATCCTCAGTATCTATTGCAGTACCTGTAAATAATATAGAATCACCTATTACAAAACTAGAACCATCAGCTGGTGCAGTAATTGTTACTACTGGAGAACCATTAGTTACTGTCACACTAATAGAATCAGAACCTGGGTTTCCATCTGAAT
>JADFOW010000118.1 GCA_022562615.1 Nitrososphaerota archaeon | reverse complement strand
TTGAACGTCATAATGATTGTAAAACAATAATGTCTTTTTTGGATTTTTTTTAGAACGCAACTCACCATATACTAGAGGGGGAATGTTTTTTCCTAAACGCAAAATTTGAGATCTGATACCAGCTTTTTGCAAAGTTTTTTTTACAAGTTGAGCACATTTCTCAAGACCCTCGTTTTTTGCAGAAATACTTGGTTGCCGGATAAGTGTCTGCAATTCAGACACTAAATTGTTCATATTCGAATCAACATGTTTTAGGATTTTTTTCATTTTCACTTGATTTTATCAAATTGTTTCATTACTTGAGGGATAACATCAATAAGATCCATTGATGTCATATGTAACCCTAATTTTTTTTGAACCAATTTTCCTGCCAATCCATTAACAAATGATGCTGCAGCTGCTGCCTCTAGCGTATTTCTGTTCTTTGCTAAAATCCCTGCAACTAATCCAGAAAGAACATCTCCAGTTCCACCAACTGTCATTGCAGGTATTTTTTTTGGATTAACATATGTTGTTTTACCATCAGACACTATATCAAAAGGGCCTTTAAGCAAAATAGTAATGCCATTTTTTTTGGCAAATTTCTCAACTACCGAAATTCGTGGTTTTTGTTTTTCTGGTGGAATCTCACCAAATAACCTTTTGAATTCTCCAGAATGCGGAGTGACTACGACGTTTTTATTTTTTAATTGAGGCAAGATATCAGATAATAAAGCACTAGCATCTAATGATAATCTAACATCCATTTCCAATAAGGATTGAATGAGAATTTTTAATGCAGTTTTATCAGCAATTGCTAGCCCCATTCCAATTGTTGCTGAATCCAAGTTTTTTGGGATAACACCAAGTAATTTTCTAACTGCTCCTCGAGTTAATTTCTGATCAACCAATGGAATGACGATGAGATCAGGGGAAATGGCTCTAGTTGATTGAGTATTTATTTTTGGAACTGAGGTATACACCAGATCTGTACCCGCTCTTAAGGATGCTAGTGATGAAAGAATTGGCGCGCCATGGTAAATGTAGCTTCCACCCACTACCAAAACAGTGCCATTTTCTCCTTTTCGTGAGTTTGCGCTCCTAGGAGGAATGAATTTTTTAACAATTGAGGATTGAAGGGTTTTTGTTACCACATTTTATGTTTTAAACGCAGAGGGATAAATCTTGTTTTGCTGTTCATGCCTTTGAAGCTCTAGATTTTTTTTTGCCTTGAAGATTTTTTATCAAAAAAGGCTTTTCTTGCAAAACAAAGGTATGTGGTATGACCTATTGCCTGGAAAGAATGTCTAGTTTTTCCTTCTCTTGCATCAATTGTTCTTAAAATATTTTCAGTGCATTCAATATCGGTGAACTCGTTTTGTACTAATGAGGAAACAAGTTTTTCGAGTTGGTTCATTGTTGGGCAAATTGATACAATTGCGCCACTATCTTTGAGCATTTTTCTTGCTTGTGGAAGTACAGTCCATGGATCACCTAAATCAATTAGTATTATGTCAGCGTCTTTTACAGGAATTTTTTTTGCAGTTTTGAGATCCATTTTTTTCATAGTGACATATTTACTCATTCCTGCTCTTTTGATATTTTTCTCGGCAATTTTCATAAACGCTTCATTAACATCAAAAGTGTAAACATGTCCTCTTGATTTAACGATGCTAGCTGCAAATATTGTTAGTGCACCACTGCCTGTTCCAATTTCAACTACCTTATGCCCACTTTGCATTCCCGTTCTAGCAGCAATATATCCCAAATCTTTTGGGTATACAATCTGTGTTCCATGTTGTATTTTCATAATGTAATCAAAAATTGTCGGTTCTAAGACATAGACATACTTGTCCTTATTTGTCATAATTCTTGAACCGTATTTTTTTCCAATTGCATCAGAATGATGAATAACACCGATATGAGTATGAAGACTTTTATTTTTTGAAACTTTTTGAAGCCATTTCTTCGTATTGTTATAATAGAATAATACGTGGGAATTTTGTTTTATCATACTCACGAAGCATAAATTGTTTTAGATAAAAATCTACGTTAATGTCAATACTTCGTTACTTATTTTTATAATTAAATCCAAAAAATGAATAATCCTAACAAATTCATTGACTAAGAGTAAAAATAGTATCCTCCACTCCTACGCACAAAAATTCCCCCATAATCCATGTTATGACGGATGATGTGAGTTATTAGAAAAGTTAACAGTTCGTATCAAGTTTTAATCTTGGAATTTTCAATGGAATTTTCTATTGAGGTTTGGATAAAGTACTCTCTAACATGTGGTCTCAATATGTAATAGAGTATT
>JADFOW010000052.1 GCA_022562615.1 Nitrososphaerota archaeon | reverse complement strand
AAGACAAATCAAAAAAACAACAATTTCACAAAAACATCGGTGAGATTTATTTTGAGTAATACAGAAAAAATAGACTCAATGGAATTGATACGACAAGCAAAAGAAGAAGGATTGCTAGATTCCAACGTGACAATAAATTGTGTTCATTGTTATGCTGTTTTCCCAAAAGAATACAATAAATGCCCTCAATGTGAAGTCGATGAATTATGGAAAACAGTAAAAATCCAATATGAAAATTATTTAGGAGGAAAACAAAATTGATGTCAGCACAGGGAATGGTGGAAAAACTTGCCATCGAATTACAAGAAACTTTGAACCTTGATGAACTAGAATCAACAATTTATCTGGGGCTTTTAAGAACAGGACCAATTACTGCAAGTGCATTAGCTAAAGATCTAAATATTGATAGAGCAACAATATATAGAATTGTTGAGAAACTAGTTGATAGGAATATTATTTTAACTACTATTACCAGTCCCAGATTTTGTACAGCTATTGAGCCAAAAAAGGCATTAAAGATTGCACTTGAAAAAAAAGAATCAGAAATTAAAAAAATAAAAAAATCAGGAGAAGCAATTGTTGATAAAATTAATAGCGAAATTATTACCAATCAAGGAACAAACATTCCTACTTTTAGGATAATTCAAAGAAGAGCCATCGTTTACTCAGACATTGCCCAAATGATTGAAAATTGTACAGATACGTTATTCATTGCAACAACGCTGGAGGATATCTCAAAGATGTATCACAGCACAATTCCTGAAAAAATTAAAACCTGTGAGAAGATTGGCGGAAAAGTAATGCTTTTAGTTGAAATTGACGATATGAAAATGATTTCATTTATAAAAAGATTCAATGCAACTGAAACTAGAGTGTGCAAGCTTCCATCAAAAGGAAGAATTGTAGTTCATAAAGATAAGCAAATGATAATGTCTGATTCTAGTCAAACATCTTTCAATTCTGAGACTGATTTTTCATTATCAACAAATGCACGAGATATGATAAGCAAAATTGATAATTTATGTAGATTGCTATGGAAATCCGCAAAGCCACTAGAAATGACCTCACACACAAAAACCCATTAACAAAACTTTGGCATTAGTCGGAACAATTTTTACAATTACAAGACTGAGAGTTGATACACTCATTTACAAATAAAATAAAATATCATTGAATTTTTTCGATATACGGATTCACATAATGAACAAACAATAGAATTGCCATCTTTGCTCAAAGGAATAATCATTTTGTCTTTGATACAGTTTGGACATGAATTATATCCGCTCATGTTATTACTATGATATTATATTATTTAGCTCCCCGTCAGTTAGAGCCTTTTCAGACTAAACTTGTTCAAATAAAATCTACATGACCTTAAATTTATCATTTACAAACAGTAAATTCTGGGAAATCAGGTCTTGCTCGAAATCCTGGTGGTTTTTCATGCCTGATTTATCCCCAGAATACAGACTATTTTGTTTAAAATGAACACGCATTTGTTATAATCATATAGGTAGCATATTACATGGTGTGAAGATACTCCATATTGATGATTCACCAGAAATATGTGAATTCTATGAAGACATGTTTACTGCAGACAGTCACTCTATTAGAAGCGTCAATTCTGGAAAAGAGGGTCTAGAGCTTGTAGTCAAAAACGATTATGATTTAATTCTACTTGACATGTACATGCCAGAATACAGCGGAATGCTATTTCTTCATGATTTAAAAGAAAAAAGACCTTCTGAGTTGAAAAAAGTGGTAGTAGTTAGTGTACTGAAATTCAACGAGATTGAAGTCAAAGAATTACTAAGATTTGGAGTCCATTCGGTTGAACCAAAGCTTTCAAACCTTCAAAGCCTGGTGGATTTACAGAGAAATATACTTATTAAATGAAAAACTAGATTTGAAATTATTTTTTGGGAATGAGGAGAATAAAATTTTTCACGGTGCCAAGAATAATTTTTAGTTGTAATAAATTTATTAAACACAAAAAAAATTTGTGCGGGAAATTTAGATTTTTGGTAAAATAATGATATTACAAAAGATCCGCTTTAAGTATTCAAGACTCCTATAAATTTCATGAATATTTCTGAGACAGAAATGAACTATGTTGATGCCCATCAAGAAATTACTCTGCTTTTAAAAGCCGTTGGTTTTATCGAATATAGCCAACAAAAATTAAAATTTCTTAACTAGATGTGAAATTTTTATGCACACAGCAGAATAATCAAGAGGAGATACACACATTGGGCAAAGGAAAGCTGAAGACTATCAAAGGAAGAAAAATATCCTTAGGTACGTTAAACTACACCTAGTCTGAAAAGTTTCTAACTTACATGATAGTAAATACTACACAACAGATGAAAATACATGCAAATTTTACAAGTTGAGGACTCCCCTTTAATTTGTCAATTGTATTCAGACCTTCTTGAATCCCGAAACCATTCTGTTGAAGCCGTCAATGATGGAAAGAAGGGACTAGAACTTGTAATGAAAAACGATTATGACTTGATTCTACTTGATATGTTAATGCCAAAATACTCGGGGATGCAGTTTTTGAAAGATTTGAAAGAAAAAAGACCTTCTGAGCTTAAAAAGGTGATAGTTATCAGTCAGCTTGAATTTAATGAGGATGATTACCAAGAATTGTTAGATTTTGGAATACGTTCGATTCAAAAAAAGACTTTAGATCTTGTGAAATTTGAGGACAAAGGGGAACTTGAGGTCAAGCATGATCTTGTTTAATTTTTAATTGGACATTCCCAAAAAATAATTTAGAAATTAACTGTTCTTAGGGAGGATGTCATGCTTGAGAATTTGAATAAGATGTTTGAGGCATGAATTACGTGTCAACGGTTTGAATAGGAGAATAATTATCATAATTGTCAATTAGAAAAAAAACTGACACACTACTATATGTAACAAGACCATAGCTTACATCATGTCATTACTCATAGTTGATGATAACCAAGATATTACGGATCTGCTCTCCAAATTCCTCACATCCAAGGGCTTTGAAAACGTGGTTACAAATGATCCAAGAGAGGGATTAAAGCGTATTAGAGAAAAAAAGTACGATGTTGTTCTTTTAGATATTTCCATGCCCGAATTTAGTGGAATAGATATTATTAAAAAATTAGAAAGAGAGAAAATTCTAAAAGACCAGAAAATCTTGATATTTTCTGCCGTTGGCTTTACTACTAAGGAAACCAATGATTTGTTAAAGAAGGATGGTATTCAGGGTTGTTTGAAAAAACCAATACATCTTAATGAACTCTTAACTGCAATTACTAGTTGAGGAATTTTTTTACTCAAATTTGTAACAAAGAAAATATTACAAATTGAAATTTTTTAACTCAAATTTTTTTATTTCGTGTGGAAAGATTTCAACAAACAAAAGCCTAAATACTAAAAATTGAGAGGAATTATATGCAAATCTCACGTGTGCGATCACGAAATCATTCCATTCATAGCATGAGTAAACTTCCTAACTTGTACAAAATAGGTATTGTTGGGCTTTTATCGATCTTGGCTATTACAATAGTACCATTTTCTGGTGAAACAAACTCAATTGACGGCAAACTCTATGGACTATTAACACTAGTCCAATACGACGAAAATAGAAACGAAATCTTTTCTCAAACAGTTCACAACCGATTGGTAAACACTGGTGAGACATTTCTTCTTGAAGCATCATTTACAGAAGGAACAGCTCCTGCTGACAATACACAAATTGGCGTAATTTGTATAGCAGAAGGCGTGATTGATGATGCTGACGAAGCTGAGACTTCAGCTGCTTTTGATACAGCAAACACCCTTACAGGTAATAATTGCCAAGCAGATGGCACTGTGGATATCACCACCACACAAGGCACAGCGATAATAGGACCTTTAACTTTTGCAGAGCCAACACATTTAGCAGCCGCTGATGTTGTTAATGGAATAGGAATATGCCAAACTAATGGAGTCACATCACCTTTTGCAAATTGTGCTACTAGTGGAGTATTATTTGCAGTAATTGATACTGCTGATGTGACTATCAATGCTGGAGAAACTGTAGATATAACATACACCTTTGATATAACATCAGACAGCAATTAACCTCAACTTTGAGGCAATTTTCTTTCTTTATTCTTTGAAATCTAATTAATTAAAACAATTATAGGAATCTGTTCAAAATGATTGTAATATGAATCAAAAAACAATCTTTTTCATAATACTGCCAATAGTAATTGTAATTTCTTTTTATTTTTATTCCTCAGATTCCATTTTGGGAACAATTAACGAATATTTTTCAGCACCAATCTGGGATGAGGTACGTGAGAGAGACATTGTTAAAAATTCAATTCCAATTATTTACCAAGAGAATCTTAAAAGCGGGGATTGTAGTGTATATGCAGAAAAGTTCGACATTATTATAGAACATAAATATTTTGTTCGTGGAGAAGAATTGGCAGATAAACTAAATTATGATAAAGAAAAGAAGACCTTAATCATTTCTTGTGACAAACTATACGGAGAAAAATCAAGATTAAATGTTTGGTACGTACTAGAAGAATCCCCCAAGTACCCAGAAAAATATGAATATTTTATTACAAAGTGGGAAGAAAATGATTTAACATAATCTTTGTAAATATTTTTAGTAAGGAAATTTATTATAATCTCAAAAATTAGTTTTATTTTCTGTATCTATTTTGTCTATGCACTTTGTATGCAAATGCAGTTTAGGATAATCTTTTTACTAAATCAGTCTTCCAGTGTGGGTGAATCCCTTGCAGTTATTGTATAATGTCTATTCCCGTCATCATCAATCCAAAATTCTTGCCCTTGTGGTGAGGAGGAATCATTTATCGTAGGGGAGTCATTAGAATTAAGACTCACACCTGCCATATCCTCAGTTTCCGGATTATCTATTATGGCCGGTTGGGTATTTGTTTGATAATTTTCGCTAGTTGCTAATATCGATATTGACACAACGATAGCAATAATTATTCCAGCAATTAGAATTTTTCCCTTTTTCATTTGATATGTTGAGATTATACACATTAATAATTATTCGGTGTAAAAAAAATTTATCAAGATCACGAAAATGGATACATCTCCATGGGACTTAGTACAAAGAGAGTTAAATTCGGCGATATTGTTGAAACTTTTGGCAGATCGGGAAAAAGGCATGTGGATTTCTAGTGGCAGAGGAACTAAAAGACGAGTTATATTTTTATATTTTCTGGAAACTCCATGATAACCAAATTAAGGATTTGCTAAGAAAGGATGGTATTAATGGTTGTTTAGAAAAACCAATGGAATTTGACAAACTTTTAACTGCAATTACAAGTTGAGGATTTTTTCTAACTCTGTCTAGATCAGAGCAATTTTCATCCTTCCAAAAAATAATTTAAAACTCTAACACCTATACCACCAGATGGTGAATGAGGCGTGTCATCTAAACCCCTTTTTTCAATTCTCATCGTTCTCAAAAATAATACATTAACATTGGTACGAACATACAAACAAGTTAGCCTAGTTTTTTATTTTAACATCCAGTGTTCTCATCTTAAACAAAAAGAGTCTGAAAGGCCTCCAACTGACACGGAACTAAATAATTTAATTTTATAGTAGTTTTGTGAGCGGATATTCTGAATGTCCAAATTGTGTAAAAAATAGAGTAATAGTTCCTTTGAGAGAAGATGGTGATTCTATGGTTTGCCCTTTATGTGAATTCGTATATTGAAAAAAATTCAATTACATTTTATTTTATTTGTAAGGGAGTTTATTCTCATCCTTCCCAAAAAATAATTTAGAATTAACATTTCATTAAAAATGTTAATGTAATACCATCAAATTTTGTTGTTGTGCACAAAAAAACAAACACAACATTAAGTTAATTGCATCTCAAACAAATATGAAACTCCAGTCCTGCTCACTATCCCACGATGGTTTATTGTGCTGGATTTCATCTTTTTCTAAATTGTAATAATTTTTCATAACACATGTACATACTTAAAAGAAACATGATCGCTTAGGACGATACCAATGGGCGGTAGAATAGTAATACCTGTAATTTTGTCTTCAATATTAGTACTCTTAGTTTTAGCTGTCATGATTACCCCCGCAGTTGCAGTACCAAATGACAATGCAAGTGATAAATCAAACGGAAAACCGCAAATAGTTTCAGCAATGGGAACTATCCCAGGAAAAGGGCTTAATGTTCACATTTGGGTTTTGGTTCCACACGGAGCTGACAAAAATGAGGTAGTTACTCAGGCTCTTGCAAAACTTGGAGCTAAGCCTTTAGTTAGTGAAAAATTTAAAACATCTGGTCTGTATTGGAACCAATTTGGTGATGGCAATCCAGATAATGATTTTGTACCTCAATATTATAATCCTGCAAATAATCCTTCAGGTGATTTTGATGGGACTATCTTACAAAAAACTCATTCTACTTGGAACAATATAGATTCTTCTTCCTTTACTTTCACTTATGTCGCCGAAACTTCCCGATGTCCATCTTTGGTACAAGAATGTCCTTTTGTGGGTCAATTTTTCGATGGATATAATGACTTTGGATGGCTTCCACTAGGTCCGGGTATATTAGGTGTAACATGGTCTGGAATCTCCATTGATGAAGCAGACATTGCTCTTAGTACCAACTTTAATTGGTATACGGATGGAATAAATGATTTTGATATTGAAACAGTTCTACTTCATGAAAATGGTCATGCCTTAGGACTTGGCCATTCAGAATACACAGAAGCTGTTATGTATGCTTATTATCATGGTGTTCAGCGTGTTTTACATTCAGATGATATTGCAGGAATTTCTGCATTATATCCGGCATCTACTCCCCCACCACCTCCACCTCCTTCGGATCCAGAGATTTTGATTAATAATCCTCTTGATGGTGCAAAAGTAACCGGAAAAATCACAATAACCGCATCTGTAACTGGAGTACCCAATCCTACAGTTGAATTTACCCTGTGGAATTCCGATGAATCGGTAAAAGTCTTGGATCTAGGAACTGATGATGATGGTGCTCCATACGAAGTTAGTTTACATACCAAAAATATCTCGGAGGGATATTATATCATTAAAGCTGAAATCGTCTCCCAGTTTTTGGACCATTCCATAACTATTCAAAAAGAAGGAAAGGGTGGTGGAGATTCTGGTGGCGGTTGTAATCCAGGTAAAGAAAGAAAAGGACTGTGTTAAGTACACGTAATTTCAATTCTCATCCTTCCCAAAAAATAATTTTCTCACCTAACAATTTCTGAAAATAGATCATCGAGTGAGATGGGTTTTTTTAAAAGATTCTTAATACCATCTTTCTTTAACAAATCTTCAATTTGTCTAGTAGTAAAGGTATCTCCAGACAATATTATTATATTTTGGTCTTTTAGAATTTTTTCGTTTTCTAATATGTGAATAATATCGGTTCCATAAAGTCCAGGCATGTTATTATCTAAAAGAACAACATCAAACTTTTCTTCTTTAATACGCTCTAGTCCTTTTTTAGGATCATTAGTGACCACACTATCGATGCCTTTTATCTTGAGGAATTCTGAGATCAGTCTTGTAAGGTTTTGATTATCATCAACATGGAGTATTTTCATAATTCCACACGTCCTCTATTAGTAATTGCAGTTAAGAGTTCATCAAGTCGTATTGGTTTTTTCAAACAACCATTAACACCTTCCTTCCTTAACAATTCCTTAATTTGGATATCCTCAAAGGCGATTGCAGAAAAAATAAAAATATTCTGTTCTTTAAGAATTTTATCCGTTGCTAAAATATCAATAATATTAAATCCACTAATTTCAGGCATGAAAATATCCAAAAGAATAACATCATACTGTTCTTGTTGAATATGCCTTAGTCCCTCCACTGGATCATTTGTAACTACGGTCTCAAATCCCTTGGAATTGAGGAATTTTGAGAGCATTGTGGTAATATCTTTGTTGTTATCAATTAGGAGTACTTTCATAATTCTCACCTGGAATAGTCCTCCAATAATTCACTGGCAT
Organism: Nitrososphaerota archaeon; assembly: GCA_022562615.1. Lineage (GTDB taxonomy): Archaea > Thermoproteota > Nitrososphaeria > Nitrososphaerales > Nitrosopumilaceae > Nitrosomaritimum. The sequence continues at coordinate 1,015 of JADFOW010000052.1, read as the reverse complement.
CAAGCACCTTTACTGTTCTCTCTGCTTCAAGAATCTTTTTAGCAATCTGTTCTTGCTCTAACATTTTTTGCTTCATTTCTTCGCTCATTCTTTCACTAATTTGTGGGGGAGAATATGGAATGTAATCAGGCAATTCTGAAATTAACTGGCTTGCATCAAAGATAGCTGTTGCTCTTTCTTGCTCATATGCAATTAATTCTGCAAATCCTGAATGAAGTCTAGTTCTAGGCTCTCCAGTATCTTGGAATCTCTCAAATGATATGTTTATCTGTTTGAAGGAACCAAAACTGTTCATCTCAAATATTCTACCATCATCAGTAGTCCAGTAGTTGCTGTACCTTTCATTTTGTGTAACTTTGATTAATCCCTCATACTTTACTGTGGAGGGAATCATCATAGTATTCATTGGATTAAGTGATTCACCTTCGATGTGGATTCCATGATTGTAATAGTTTTGCCAACCATTTCGTTTTTCATCCCATACATTGCTTCCAACCATGTCAAATTCAAGAGGTTCACGGAATGTATGGAATATGGTTAATACCAAACAATCCTCCTTGTTTGATTCCATTGTACATTTTCCAATTGATGATAATACTCTAACATTTTCTAAAACATTATCAGGATCCTCCAAGGTTACAGTTTCCTGACCATCCCATGATTTGTCCCAAATTATAACAGCCTGGCTTTGAGAAATATACTGTCCTTCAAACAAACCAAATGCAAATTCAAAGTGTCGTATATCTTCTGGTCCGTTATTTTCATAAATCTTGAATACTGCTGTGTTTTCTATTCCAACATCAACTGTTATCAAAGGATAAGGAGTATAGAATAGTTCAACATTCATGGAATTTTCATTGTACGTAAATCCATTTTCTACTAACCTTCTTCCGTCTTTATCCACGCCTAAAGTTGGTGGAGTACAATCTGCTTCACAACCACCGCTACCCTCGTCATCCTGAGAAGTGCTTATAGTAATAGAATAAAATCCTGGGTTTCCATCTGAATCAGTAAC
>JADFOW010000117.1 GCA_022562615.1 Nitrososphaerota archaeon | reverse complement strand
TAGAAAAAGCAAAAATTTTGCTTGAGAACAATAAATTCGAAGATGCCTTGGGTTTTTTTGAACAGGCGTTGTTAATGAATCAAAATGATCCTGAATTATGGAATCATAAAGGAGTTGCATTGAGAAGCATGGGACGATACGACGAAGCCTTAGAATGTTTTAACAAATCATTGGAATTAGATCCTAGAGATAAAAACGCTTCCTAAATGAAACTATAGTTAGCGTTCAATATTGACAGATCGTCAATCTATATTACTAATAAATTATTAATTGTAAATTAGTGAAAAAAGAATTCATGAATCTATTAAATCAAGCTTATGATTTGAATGAAAATGGAGAGCATGAAGAGGCACTTTTGTGCTATGAAAAGATTTTAGATAAAGACCCAGAAAATATCCGAGCCCTAATTGACAAAGGAGTTACATTCCAAAATCTTGGTGATCCCAAAAAATCAATTATTTTTTATGATCAAGCGCTGAAAATTAATCCAAATAATCTTGATGCTTTAATTAACAATGGTTCTGCACTACATTCTCAAGGAAAATTTCAAGACGCAATTGTCTTGTATGACAAGGTTTTAGAACTTGATAAAAAATGTGCCATTGCACTTGCTTACAAAGGGTTATCATTAGGTGAGCTGGATAAAATTCAAGATGCATTGGAATACTTCAAAAAAGCATTAGAAATTGATAGTGATTATGATCTGGCAAACTTGAGTAAACAAAAGGCTCACGAGATTCTCAAATCAAAACTTAAAGGATTGCCGCACTCTAAAACACTGTAACGTCTCCAGGCGCCGGTTCTCTTCTAACTTGTTCAGTATGAAATTCAAAATAATCTTTATGGACAGTTTGTTGGTGGTCGTGAAGTTTTTCCATATTTTCAAATCCTTGATGGCATATGTAACATTTTGGTTTATCCTCATCAACAAACGGAAGTACCATATTTATTAAATCACTCTCAGATACTTATCTTTTGAGATTTTCTTTAGATTTTTGCTTTAGCTGCTTTTTGTTTGTAATATTTTACTAACGCGAAGTTAACTCTGATAAAATTATAGTATCTGTGAAGAGTTAAATGAAAGGAAATCTCAGGCTTTTGCCCATTGGTATTATATTTCTAGGATTAATGCTAATGCCAATTCCATATTCTACTGCTCAATCTGCTAACAATCCCCCAGTTGCAGAAGAAGACGCATACCTGACATACCTAAACACTGATCTTGTTGTTACAGCCCCAGGCGTTTTAGCTAATGATCGTGACCAAGATAACGATCCTATGATTGCAATATTAGAAGATGATGATCTTGAGCATGGAACTCTTATAGAGTTTAATTTAGATGGGAGTTTTACATATAGTCCTGAACAAGGTTTTAGCGGTGTAGACACATTCACTTACCGTGTCTCTGATAATACTGAAACAGGTAATGAAGCAAGAATATACATCACAGTTAGTCCCGACTCCCCTCCTAGTGCTCCTGTTGATGTACTAGACGAAACAATTGTAAGTTTGGAGGTATTAGCAGATGAAGAAAAAATAACATATCAGCATGCGGATGCATTAATTAACAAACTAGTGAGTGCAACAGCAAGTCTAGACAAAGACAAGATAGGTCCTGCAATCAATAAACTGGAGTCATTTATCAATCAAGTAAACGCATTAATTAACTCAGGGAATATAGATCCAATCACAGGACAAGACCTTATTGATGCTGTACAGGCCGTAATAAATAGTCTAGAATCAAATTAGAGTCTAGTTTATAAAATCAAAAAATTAAAGTCTGGCGCATAATTTTTCAAGCAAATATATATTTGAAGAAAATCTGATTCAATATATGTTAGAACAACTAGTAGGAGACTCAAAAGATCTTGAACGTGTCATCGCAGGCGATGAATTATCTTTTAAAGACGGAATGGATTTGATGAATTATGACAATCTCCATATATTAGGTGCTGTTGCAGATTTTTCAAGGAAAAAACTTGTTGGAGATACAGTAACATTTACTGCATCATATTACATGAATTACACTAACGTTTGTGCTGCAAGCTGTCATATGTGTGCTTTTTACAGAAAAGGTGATGAAGATGATGCATATACTCTCACTCCAGAACAAATTGAAAAAAGAGTCTCTACTGCAAAAGATATGGGTGCAACTGAAGTACATATCGTAGGTGGATTTCATCCAAAACTACCACTTGATTATTATGAAGACATGATGAAAATAATTAAAAAAAATCACCCCGAGCTAAACATCAAAGCGTTTACTGCAGCAGAAATTTTCTATTTATCTAAACTCACTAAAACTTCC
>JADFOW010000051.1 GCA_022562615.1 Nitrososphaerota archaeon | reverse complement strand
TGATAACTGCAACTGCATCCAAAACTCGCATGTCAGGTTTTATTGGATCATACCCTCCTTCGGGTTGATATTTTTTCAAAAGCCCATTGAGGGCGAGTGTTTTTTCTTCTTTGTCTGTTACCAATGATGCAGTTCCCTTAATTACAACACTAATGTACAAGGTGTCTGCAAGTGATGCGTCTTTGGGATCCTCAAAATAAGAGGGAAGAAATTCTAGCTCTCTGTCTATTTCAAAACCAACTTTTTCATTTCGTTTGAAATTTTCAATCTTTTCACCTTTGGTATGAGAATGCAGGTATATTACATCATTTAAAAAAACAAAATTCATAGGAATTATTTGTGGATAACCATTTACATCAATAGAAGAAATTCTACCCACATGTTCCTGATGGAGAAATTCTTTAATTTTATCATGCGATTTAATTTTTAAAATTCCAATAAGTTTCAATAATTTATTTTTGTAAAATAATATTATAAACCCAAAGGCCAAAGTTCCTAAAAACAGGTGTAAATTGAAAGAAAAATGATATACTTTTCCATATGAACTTTAAGAGAATTTTGTTCAATACTCCATAGAATTAAAAAAAATAAAACAAAAACTTTAAGAATCTAATTCTGAATCAGACAATCAAAAAAACAAACCTAATTTTCTTCATCTAATTCTTTTGCCAATTTTTTAATTTCTAACACCCTACACTGTAATCCATTACATTCTGCTTTTAGTTTCTCAGTCATAATGGTATATTATAAAAAGTATGAAAAAACACTCACGTTCTAAAATTTGACTTTGATCTACATAAATTTGCATTAATGGCAATTCCTAAAATATGGGTGTGCAGAGACGATACAAGTTGGATGACAGAGATAAAGAAAAAGAAGAAGATACTAAAAAAGTACTTCAGTTGCTAGATGAATGGGGGAGTGATTCAAAATTTATCTGGTTTAGAGAGATTCATAGAATTACCACCATTGACAAAGGATTTCTTAGAAACATCATTAATGATTTAAAAAAATCAAAAGACATAACAGAGTTTCATGGGGATACCAAGAGAATATTTTTTTGTTTAAAAAAATACTATAAAAAATGTCGAGATTTAGAAAAAAGGTTCAAAGGAAAACAAATAACGCTAAGAGATGGAAGTAGAGTAAAAATTTATCAACAAGAAACAAAATCCTCTGAACGTACAAGAAAAAGATTAGAAAAACAAAAACAACGAAGACAAGCAAAGTCCTACACTAAAATGAAAAGCAGAGCAAAGATGAGAGCCAAGGGAAGACCACACAAGTCTTAATTTTATTACAAAAATTCCTTTGCTTCTCGTCTTGCAAGGTTAAATTCAGCACGTTTAATTTTTGACGATTGTAAAACATCTTCAATCACATCATATAGTTGATGAAGCTCCAAATTTGGTACAAGTTCATCTTCATTTTCATCCTCCAAATCCATCTCTAAATTCTCCAAAATATCCACATTCTCTTCTAATATTTTGAGGCATTTTTCCACTGTTTCAGAAAGAACATCGTCCATTGTAATTACCTGGTTTGATATGGTAAATGATTTTCTGTGTGTAATTTGGTAAAACGCCTTACTGTTTTGCTATTTCTCTTAGATGAGGCATCACATTGGAGGCAAACTTGTCAATTGACCCAAAGTAGTTTTTGCCCCAGAACCTAATTACAAAGTGGTTAACCCCTGCCTTCATAAATCTCTCAAAGATTGGAATGATGTCTTCTGGAGTGCCAATAGCGGTTGATGAACGCGCAACCGAGTCTGGCATCTGGGTTGCAGCCTCTCTCATTTTTACAATCCAGCTTTGATCTGACATGGAATATTCTGTAAAGTACTTTACAAAATCAAATCCCTCGATTTCTTTTAATTTATGTACTCTAAGTATTTCAGGTTTAAACAAACTTACCTTAACTGCTTCCTTCATTTTTGCCCAGGACTCTTCTGCATCTTCAGAAAAGTAAACATCGATGTCAAGTGCCATTTGGAAATTATCTTTTTCTTCTTGTGTTCTGTTGTGCTTGTCCATTGCTGCCTCTATTTGTTTTCGATGATCTTCAAATAACACTGGAGTGTAACCGATTGGCAACCATCCGTCTCCTAACTTTCCTGTCAGTTCCAAAGTGCGTTTTCCGCCTGCTGCCATGTATGTTGGTGGGTGAGGTTTTCTTATTGGAGGAGCTTGTAGACATGCCCCTTCTAGTTTATAGTATTTACCGTCATAGCTTACTGTATTATCAGGAGTGGACCCATACAAAATTTTAATAACTTCGATTTGTTCTGCCCATTTTGAAACAGGTTTTTCAAATGGGATACAAAATTCTTTTAGATTCTGAGCTTCTCCTGCACCAATTCCTAAAATTGCTCTTCCTTTAGAAACTCTATCTAACGTAATGCAGGCTAGTGCAATATTTGATGGATGACGTCGAATTGCATCTGTAACACATGTTCCCAATTCGACATTCTGGGTAACTGCGGCTATAGCAGATAACATCACCCAAGGATCTAAAACAATTGCGTTTTTCCATTGAGGAACGTTTGTGTGGTCCATATAGAAAATAGAGTCATATCCTGTTTTGTCAGCAAGAATGCAAGCAGTTAAAATTTGATCTTCCGTGTAACCGGCTCGAGCAACATTTAATCCGTTTTGGATACCAAATTTGATAAATTTCTGAGCCACTTGTCATTAGGTCAGTTGGTTAGGATAAATAAGTTTGGTGGCGATTTTGGTCTTTTTCAATAAAAAAGAAAATATAGAAAAAATCTGTGAGTTTTTTACAGATTACCTGCGTTGATGTCTTCTAGACATTTTGTGACATCATCTTTTGAAATAGGAATTGGATTTGGGTCCAAATGTCCTCTGTCAGTCATTACTACATCTGCAGCTTCAGAAACATCTGCTTTAAGTTCCAGCTTGTCAAAGCCAAGTTTTTCCATGGCTTCTTTGAATCTATCATAGAAGATTGATTTGTTATGTTTGTGAGCAACAGTGGTGCACGAGGACAGAGAATATCCGTGAGGCACTCCTTCATTAGAGAAAACATAGGATAGTGCATGACCCAAGGTAGTTGAACAATTACCAAATCCCATTCCAGATAACATTGAACCATATGGATAGTTTTCCGGTTTGTCATTCATTATTGCATCATATAGTATCTCAAATGCTTGTTTACACAACGTCCGTGTCAAATCATTTCCAAGTTTACTGTCATACCCTTCAGTAGCTTGTGCACATGCATCACAAATTGAATTCTTAAGGACTTGTTCTGGAGTTCCATCCATAAAGTATGAATCAACTACAGCCATATCAGCTAGGAATCTATCTTCGTGTAGAAGTTTCTTTTTGCCATCAAATTTTAAAACGCAATATGTTGTCATCTCAGCTCCTGTTCCAAATGTAGTTGGGATTAGAATCTTTTCTACACCAAAATCTTGCGCAGAATATTTTACAACATCCATTGAACTTCCCCCACCTAACCCAATCAAGGCTGAAGGATTCTTGCCTTTGAATTCTGAAATCAAGGCAGTGACATCATCAATTGATGGTTCAGGCTTTACCTTGTCATACAGCATATAATCCTGAATACCCATTTTGGCAAGCCATTTGTCAGATAGTTCTGGTGGAACAGTTGTTACCACCAGAGCATTCTTTGGGTACTCTGTTTCACCTAGTGCGTTTTCTCCAAATTTGATAACTTTTGGAATACGTACTGTGTACATGAATGAGAAACATCGTTGATTCTTATTATATCTTACAGAAACAAACTAGCATGTATGATGATTCAAAATTTCAATGACCTTGCCACATCTCAAAAAAAAAAAGATACACTAGAAATTTTGGAATCAGGACTAGAAGCTGCAATGCCTGAAAATATTTTACCAAAATTTGTAACTCCAAATGAGATAATAGTTGCTGGAGAAAGTCTACAACTTGATAAATTTTCTAATATCTACACAGTGGCTTTTGGAAAAGCTGCTGATTCTATGACTAGAGCCATTAATGCAATAATTCCTATCAAGAGAGGAATTATTGTAATTCCAAAGGGTTCAAGATCAAAAATAAAAGGAAAAAAGTTTCAAATTTTCAATGCTGGTCATCCAAAACCTAACCAAACGAGCATAAAGGCTGCAAAAGAAGTAATTAAATTTCTTCAAAACCGAAGGGGGGATGATCTTGTAGTGTTTCTAGTTTCAGGTGGAGCTTCTGCTCTTCTTGCTCTTCCAGAAAAAATCACTCTAAATGATAAAATCCACGTAACTGATCTTTTGCTAAGATCCGGCGCCACCATTCAAGAATTTAATTGCATTAGAAAACACCTGTCAAAAATTAAGGGGGGAAAACTAATGGAACATCTAAAATGCCATGGAATAGGGCTCGTAATGTCAGATGTCGAGGGTGATGAACTGTCTGTTATAGCGTCTGGCACTACTTACATGGACGATACAACATTTGTTGATGCTCTAAATATTATAAAGAAATACAATTTGAAAAATAAAATCCCTTTAGAGGTGTTTCATGTATTAAGAAATGGAGCAGATGAAGAGAGGCCTGAAACTCCAAAAAAAGAAAAAATAAAAAATTACATTGTGGCAAACAATGATGATTGTCTCAAAGCTATGGAAGTAAAGGCAAAAAAACTTGGATATAATGTAAAGAAAATACAAATCTTTGGGAATATCAAAGAGGATGTAAAAATAATAATAAAAAATATACCAGAAGAACAAAAAAATTGTTTGGTTTTTGGAGGAGAAACAACAGTGGAAGTAATTGGGAAAGGTTCTGGTGGAAGAAATCAAGAATTAGTTTTAAGAATTTTAAAAAACACTCAACAACTAAGTAAGGTGTGCATTGCGGCGATGGGAACAGACGGAATAGATGGGAACACACTTTTTGCAGGGGCAATTACTGAGAATGTCAAAATGGAACCTGCCACAATTAAGGAATTTTTAAAAAATAATGACTCTGGAAGATTTTTCCAAATACAAAAAGGTAACATAGTCACTGGATTTATTCATTCAAACCTTATGGATATAGGAATTATCTTAAAGTAATTATTGTGTAATAACTTGAAAAATAGTTCTAAAACTGTAATGTTTGGATATAAATTGATTTTTTTCCTGATGCTTTAATGGAATAAAGTAGTAAAATGCATCTTTACAATTGATTAAAATTATTCAAATTAAAACTCAGGAATTGCATTACAAAATAATTTGTAATTAACAAAATAGAAGACGAGGGTTACTGAAAAACCCTAATCGAAATTGAGATGCTTCCATCTTTTTCTTGTTTTCCCTTGTTTCCTATCTATCTACCTCCTCAAAGTTTACTCTCTGAATTTCGGCAGGTCTGATAGTTCCTCGTCAGTACATATACACTAGTATGAAATTTAAGGTTTTCTAGTAATTTCTCAATAATTGTTCATAAATATACAATAAATCTATAAAATTGTAAATAATATTGTTGATTCATTTTTTATTCCCATCCTTCCCAAAAAATAATTAAAATGAGTATTTGAGACTGATTTTCTAAAATTGCAAATATACCAAAACTCGCTGTTAGTATGAATATGTAGGGATTCACACTCTTAAGAACTAGAAAGTCTATTATCCAGTTTCTAGCATGTTTACAGAACAATTTTAGTATGAGATTATTAGAGTAAAAATCTGGAATGGTTCTATTACACATAATCATAGGAGGTGCAATAACTGTTGGAGTTATCTTATTGCGCTATTATCTCTCAGAGCGTAAAAAAGAATCAAAAAATAACAAACATTGTTTTAGTTGTAACCTAGACTTTCCAAACAAATACACTGTGTGTCCAAAATGTGGCCTATCTTTTGGGTCGTAAGAATTCTGCGAGATTTATCCGATTCTCATCCTTCCCAAAAAATAATTTCAAAATTTAAGAAATTAGTGTAAGAAACGTGGTATTTTCTTTGCAATATTAGAGATTGAAGCTCTTCCAGGACCTGCTACTATGATTAACAAGTTTCCAGCAAGTAGCATGAGGTCTAGTGCATATCCACCTTCTCCAGTTAGATTAGATGCTCCTTTTACATGGAATATTGCACCTAACATAATGATGGATAAAATTGATGAAGAAATTCTTGACAAAACACCAATGATTAGTAGAATGCCACCAATTGTTTCAGCTAAAGCTATTGGAATCTGCAACTCGACTGGTAATCCAATACTTGTTAGCCAACCTGCCACACCCGGATCGAATTTTCCGGTTCCCTGAACAATAAAGATTACACCAATGGTTACCCTCACACCAAGGTGAACAATGTCGTGTAATTTGCTTTCACGAAATTTAGCCTCAGTCAATATTTGTGCTCTTTTAGGACTGGATAAAAAGGCTGTGGTAAAATTCTCATCCTTCCCAAAAAATAATTTCAAATAATATTCTAGAAAAACGAAAAGAAAAGGCTAGATTCGAATTACTCCATTTTCAACAAGATACTGGATTCCTTTTACAAAGTCATCATCAGTGATTAACCCTTGTGCCCACCAGTCTGCGTTGTTTTTAATCCAAGAAGGAATTCCTTGAGTGTCTCCTGTTGTATCTGTTTGTGTAGTTTCAGGAATCGTCATTATCTCCTCACGGATTAGATACTGTAATCCCAGAATAAAATCTGAATCCTGAATTTGATTGTCTGCCCACCTTTCAGCATTGTTTTTTATCCAATCAGGAATCTTTTGAAGAGATTCCTCACCTGCTCCAGAATCTGATTCTAAGGATGGTGGATCAATCTGAATTTGTGGTTCAGGTTCCTCAATTGTTGGTTCTTCCACTGTCACAATTCCACTCATCCAGGGATGAACTGTACAAAAATAATCAAATTTGCCTGGTTTGTCAAATGTGTAAGAGAATTTTTTCCCGTAAGCAAACAACCCCGAATCGAATTCGCCAGGTGGACCACCGTCAAGGGTTATACTAGTTACGGTATGATCTTCGAGATCATAATTTATCCATTCAATTGTATACCCTACATCTATGGTTACATCTCTGGGAATGTAACATTTCCCTGCTTCCTCGCATTCTGGTTCCGAGGTTTTTTGTGGAATTTTCACTAAAATTAAGTTTGAAGATGTAGTTGATTCAGGTGGCACGAGTTTGGATTCAGGTCCATATGTATATTCAAAAATTGAAAACTTTGTACTTGCTGTTTGTGATCCAGATTCTGATCTGATATGTATTTCAAATTCTCCAAATAGTGTTTGATCACCAACTTTAATGTCTGAATCTAAAAATGGATAGGCGATTTGAACAGCCCACAAGCCATTTCCATAATCTTTTGGATGTATCTCAAAATCTTTGAGAACTATTTGTGTAGGGAGATGAGTTACCTTCATGAAATAATATCCATCACTGGGGGTATAGTTTTGAATTTCTACAGATGCACGAATTATCTGGTTTGATTCATTTAGATAAAATGTCGATGGGCCATTCATCTGAACCGTGATTATTGGATTTGTAGATTCAGTTTCAGCAAAAGCATGGTCAACTCCAAATGAAATTGTAGTAATTATTCCTAGAATGATGAGATAAGAAATCGTCAATCATAAATTATTTTTTGGAATTTTCTATTAAATGTGTCTTTAATTTTCCATGAAATTAGTATCTAAACTAGTCCTCTCCCACGCACAGTTGCTTGGTTTCCTGCTGAATGATGTATTCCAATAACTGCTCCTGGCTGAGCAGTAACTACCATCAAAGTTTCACAAGAAAGACATAGAACTGATAGTACATAGTCGGCATTTTTTTCAGAAGGGCCAGTTGTAGCTAAAACTGCATCCTCTTTAAGGTCTGATTTACCACAATCCATACATGTAGAGGGCCTATGGGACAGATGTTTTATTTTATTGACGTAATAATGTGCCAAGATAGAAGAACTACCCAACAATGATTCTTAAATTAACTGTTTTTATGATGTTACTTCAGGCGTTTTTCCTTTGATGTCGTGGCATGTACCATAGATAAATTCTAAACTTATCCTTCCCAAAAATAAATTTGGAAATAATTAGGATATAATCTGGGAAACTTGCTAAATGCAACAAATAACTAAAAAGTTCAATGAAAAAAATAGATAATTCATGTTCATCATGTACTAAAATTTCTATCTGGGCTTTTCTGCCCTTTCTGACAATTTTTCTTATTGTATTTATGATAACAGCAACGAATGTTTTTGCCGAAACTGAAGTTTCAATACCAAATGAAGCTTCAGATATTAGTTGTGCAGAAAGCGGTACGTGCTTTTTGCAAAGTGAAGTAACCATAAGCGTTGGCGAGTCTGTAATATGGCATAACGATTCAGTGGTAATTCACACTGTTACCAGTGGCAATACAGAAGATGGTCCCGATGGTGTCTTTGATAGCAACATCATCATATCTGGTGATACATTCACACACACCTTCACTGAAACAGGAAAATACGAGTACTTCTGTTCGATTCACCCTTGGATGACTGGAATTGTGATAGTTGTATGACAAAAGCCCTAACTGTTAACAAAATGGAAAAAGAAATTCCAAAAAATTATGAAACAAGAATAATGAACCGAGGTACTAAGTTACTCTACCGTGAGAGTTGCCCCCCAAAATCGGCAGGTTTGCTTTTCCAAAAATGCCAAGAAAAAAGTTTGGCGATTTTACCTCAAGGCACAATACTTTCTACAAAACGTGGAACGAGTAGCATGAAAGTATCTGATTATCCCAAAGTAGACAACAAATTACCAAACTGGGGATTCATAACTATCGCAAGAGGTACATCCGCATATAGAAAGTATTTTCAATAAATCAGTCCCGTTACCAGTTCTTATCCGATGTAGTTCAATCGAGTTTGATTAAATTTCATACTTCCCAAAAAATAATTCAAGGTTAGATTTGTTAGAATTTTGTTTATATCACTTTAAAAAAATAAAATCGTATGAGTATTGATTTTTCATTCCCACAAGGACATTTAGTCGACCTTACCCATAATTATTCTTCAGAAACGATCTATTGGCCTACAGGAGAAGGTTTTAAGCTAGAGACAGAATTTGATGGAATTACTGAAAAAGGGTATTATTATTCTGCAAAAAAATTTTCTGCTCCAGAACATGGTGGTACACACATGGATGCTCCTATTCATTTTGCAAAGAATGGAAAG
>JADFOW010000050.1 GCA_022562615.1 Nitrososphaerota archaeon | reverse complement strand
ATTGCAAGCCTGACAACTTCCCTGAATATTGGGTTTTCACGCTCATAATCTGCTATTGTGGGACTAAATGAATAATAGAAATCATTGAATGTATTCATGAATGAAGTTCCTGATTCTGTTTGCAGTACTTTTCTGTCTCTGATTTCTCGAAGCTGTTGGACTTGTGGAGCTAGTTCTGAGCCAAAAGTTGCAGTAGCTATTAGACAACCCCCTCCATCAGTAGATTTTGATTCGGATGTAGATTTAGTGATTTGTTCTTCTAAATCTGAAGCTTCTACAGGCAAGATTCTGTAAATTGTTCTATCGCTATGGGATATAAGATATAGAAAACCATCAGGTCCCCTCTCAATATCTGTAATGCATCCAAAACCAGTACCAACTATTATTTCCTCCATTGACTCATTTTCGTTAACTACATTGTCCTGCAATTCAGAACTGGAAAATTCAAATCCGTCTCGATTTTGATTTAATTCAAATTTGTAAAGATTTCCATTATTACAATCTCCTACAAAAAGCGAATTATCATAATTGCTAGTTTCTTTAAATTTTCCAAAATTTAATCCTACGGGGGAAACAACCTTTTCCCAACTAAATTTTGGATCATCATAAATATAATTTTCATAACTTGGAAGGCTAGCTAGTTCAGATTCTGTTGCAGGGCCCATAATTTTGTTCCATCCACTGTTAAATTTGTCGGGAACCAAATTAATTTCATCAAAATCATCATCTCCATTTTCAGTAGCCCACAAATTTCCAGTAACAGGATCTATGGCAAGCCCAAAACTGTTCCGAACTCCAATAGCATAGTAGGGTCCCTCAGGTTCTACTCGTAAAATTACACTAGTGTCCATGTAATCAGGTGTGCCTGGAGGATGAAGATTTTCAAGTAATTTATTTTGAAGAGGACCATATTTCCCAGTATCTCCAATCACGGCATACACTTGATTATCTAAACCTGTAACCATAGCTCCACCATTATGATATTCATTTGAAGGAAGTTCTTTGAGTAAAACTGGATTAATTAGCTTATCTCCATCCCAATGATACTTGTATATTCTGTTTCCTAATTGATCTCCATCTTTATCAACCGCAGTGAAATAAATGTAAACAGTAGAGCCAACACTCGTTACTCCCAACAAACCACTTTCTCTGATTGGATTTACCGGAATTTCAAGAACAGGTTTTTCTTGTATGACTCCATCTCGAATTAAACTAACAAAACCCGTTTTTTGTAGAATTAAGATATCATCACCTACAAAAGTCATGGTAGTATATCCCCAACCAACCTCTTGGGAATATTTTTCAAGAATTAGACCGTCATCATATAATATTGGTTCTCCTAACGTAATGGGAAAAGCATTCATAAAAATAAACCCAATCGACAAAATAGCAATAATGACAATAGATTTCACAGTTTTTCTATGGATTCAACACACTTAATTTTTTCACAAAGCATCATCCTTTGGACTCATATTCCCTTCAGATTCAATTTTCTTATTCCAATCAATAGTCCATTTTCTCATTAGAATCACTGCAACGCTGATTGTAATTGCTTCTAATAAAATAAAATTAATTAAAAGAGGGGGCTGGGTTGGAAACATGGGTGTTTCATAAGCCAGATCCCAAAACCTGTCACCATAATTAGCCCAATCAGTTAATACCCCTAATAGTCCAAAACCCAGATACATAATCAACAACCATAATCTAAGTTTCATGATTCTGTAGCTTGCCCATAAATCAACAAATGGAATAATTGCTAGAACCATCTGTATTTTGACGGAGTAGATTTTCCTATTTACAGGCATAATTTGATTATTCATAAATAAAGATAATCAAACTGATCAAGTACGTTATTCAATCCTGTCAAGTTTTAATTATTTAATTATTTTTTGGGAAAGATGAGAATTGGATATCTTTTTATTTTAATATAAGATCGTATTATAGATTTAAAGAATTTTTACACAATAATTAAAATACAAGCTTTGACTTTTTTTTTTAAGTTGATTCAAAAAACATTGGCCAAATTGGTTTGTAACGATTATGGATTTGGATGTAGTTTTGAGACTAAAGAAAATGAGGTTGACAAAGTAATAAAAGAATTTAGAGAACACACTTTTCACGAACATCATATTGACTATCAGGAAGGAATCTTGATGAAATTTATTACGAGAAAAGCCTGATCAAAATATCTTAATTTCCTGCCTAGTCAAAATTCGGTAAACACAATTTGGCTAAAGAACCAAAAACTCAATTCTCCTTACAAAATTTTGAAATTATTTTTTTAGGAAGGACAAGAATTTGCAAAGTAAATGAGAAAATTACCATTGATTTTTAAGAACTAATTATATCCGATGTGAAAATTTCATAATTGGACTACCCTTTAGATTCTGATCCACAATTTGTACAAAAGGAATCTTGCCTAGATAACTCATTGCCACATTTTCCACAAAATTTGATCTGGTCTGAAACTATTTTCTTGCTGACGTTAGTGGTTTTTCTATCTTTAATTACAAAAATAACTCCTGCAATGATAAACCCAGGACCCAACAGTAATGTAAGAAATGAACCGTATGGAGGTGGTAGAACCATTCGCAAAACTACAGAGCCTGGAAAGTACAAAATTATTCCTATGATGATTAGAATGAATCCGCGAGAAATTTTTATCATCAGGGTCGTTCATTATGTTTTTCAATAATAATATTTTCGTCTTAATCAAAAATTAATAACCTTTGTTTTCTTAAAATGATTTTAATCCACTTTAAAAGGGCATTTTACTCCTAACTTATCTTTAAAGAGTCATTTTTTGTACTACTGAGTTATCCCAAATGCACTCGTCTAGGTGTATAGTTTGGATCATCGGAATATTTTTTTATCAGTTTTATTACATCGTTAACGATTTCATGAGGTTCTAGTTCAGGTTCTGTATTTATCATTAAAAGTGCTTTTACGTGAAGAGGGATTATAAGACGATTAATTTTTGCATATTTTGTAATTGTATACAGTGGTTCCCCTATTTCAGATGAATAATGTTGACGGCCCCTCCATCTCATGTATGCGTGAATTAAAGTATCTAGAGTTTTATCTTTGTCAGAAAGTCTGGTAATTCCTTTTTGCATTTTTTCGTAAATTTCTACACTTCCAGGAAGATATACTCCTGCATATCTAACTTTAGAATTCAGTTTTAGGATTTCATTATTCAGACCTTTGTAATCCACATGAAATGTAGAAGTTTCTAGTAATTTAGTTTTCTTACCAAAAAAATAATTACAATTCTATTTCCATAAATTGCAGAAAATAAGGCTCAAATCTTTTGATCGTAAAATAGATTACTAAGGTTATTCCACAAGTTTACATTAATATAATTAGATTTTTGTCTGGAGATTAGAAATCAATTGCTTATAATTTTTGACGTCGAAGGAGTTCTTTATGATGCAGAATATTTGCCCCTTCTTGGTGAAAAACTTGGAAAGGAAAACGAAATTTGGGAAATTACGAAAAAGGGTATTCAAGGAGTAATTAATTGGGAAGAAGGTCTACGAACAAGAATTGAAGCACTTAAAGGTCTAGATTATGAAACATGTCAATCAGTCGCAGATAACTTACCTATCATGACAGGAGCAAAAGAGGTTTGTAAAGTTCTCAAAGCTGCAGGTTGGAAACTAATGGCAGTGTCAGGAGGCTTCACGATAATGACTAATAGATTGCAAAAAGAACTGGGATTAGATTTTGTCTTCGCAAACGAACTTCTGTTCAAGAATGGAAAGTTAGACGGGGTTCAAATTAGTGTAGACTCTAACAAAGCAAAATCAGCTAAAATAAAAATTGCAGAATGGAAAGAAGATAAAGAAAACATAACGTGTGTGGTGGATGGTGCAAATGACATCAAACTATTTGATGTGTGTGGATTGGGGATCGGCTTTAGAGCACAAGATCTTGTAAAAGATTTAGCAACCACAACATTAGAAGAAAAAGACCTTTCGAAAATCCTAGATATAATAAACAAGCACTATAAATTGGAACTAGAAACCCCTACTCCAGCATAACCAATATTTTACTGTGTTTATAGAATAATTGTACTTGCAAGTAATTCCCGTTCAAATATCAAAAGAAATTGAAATAAATGATAATCTTTCAGAATTAATTACAAATTCAGTGGAAATCCATGATGGTGATATTTTAGTTATAGCTCAAAAAATAATTTCTAAACAAGAAGGAAGAGTTGTAAATTTGTCAACAATAAAACCTTCTTTACTTGCACAAGGAATTAGTTCAGAATATCAAAAAAATCCTCGTATTGTAGAATTGATAATTTCAGAATCTAAAAAAATTATACGAATGGAAAGAGGGATAATTATTGTTGAAACAAAAAATGGATTCATATGTGCAAACGCAGGGATTGATGAAAGTAATGTACAGGATGGCTTTGTCACTTTACTCCCCCTTGATTCTGATATTTCAGCAGAAAATATTCGCAAGCAAATATTAAAAACTCACGGGAAGGAGACTGCTGTTATAATTTCTGATACATTTGGTCGTCCATTCCGGATGGGACAAACTAATCATGCTATTGGTGTATCTGGTATAAGGCCCATTCTGGACTATGCTGGGACAAATGATATGTTTGGAAATATGCTGCATGTTACTGCTATTGCAATAGCAGATGAGATTTGTGGCGCAGCTGAATTAGTGATGGGCAAAATTACAAAATGTCCCGTAGCGATTATCCGTGGTTATGAATTCAAAAAAGAAAATACTTCGATAACTGAATTAATCCGCTCAGAAAAAGAAGATCTTTTTCGATGATGTTAAATTGTAAAAAATAGGATAAGCTAAACTAAAATAGATTTTAATATGACAAAACAGGCATTATGAATTAGATATACGTATGTCTGAATCTAATGAAAAAAAACTAGATGCTACTGGTCTGTTTTGCCCTGAACCCGTTTTCAGAACAAAAATTGAAATTGAAAAAATGCAAGTTGGGGAAATATTAATAGTTGCTGCAGATGATCCTGCTGCAGAAGATGATATTTCAAGATGGGTCACACGAACCGGTCATGAACTTTTAGACATGAGCAAAGATGGAGATACAATTACCTTTCAAATTAAAAAGGTGAAATAATTATAGCAACAAAAACTGTTACTGATGCCGATATCTTAAATCGCATTGGAAACACCCCTATTGTAAAATTATATTCCCTCACAAATGACAAGGTAAATTATTTTGCAAAACTTGAAGGTCACAACCCATTTGGGTCTGTAAAAGATAGAGCTGCTTATTGGATGATAAAAGATGGTGAAGAGCGAGGGATTCTAACCAAAGGAAAAAGTGTCCTAATAGAGCCTACCTCTGGTAATACAGGAATTGCCTTAAGTGGAATTGCCAATCTTTTAGGATACCAAGTTGAAATTGTAATCCCAGAAAAAGTCAGCAATGAAACCAAGGATATCATTAGAAGTCTTGGAGCCAAAGTTTTTGAAACTAGTGATGATTTATGTCCCAAAGTTGGGGCTGGCACTGATCAAAGTATTGCCCTTGCTACCTCGATTGCATCATCAAGACCAGATATTTATTATTCACCAAACCAATATGCCAATGAAGCCAATTTTAAAGGCCATTACGTTGGCACAGGTCCGGAAATTTGGAAACAAACAGAAGGTAAAGTAACTCATTTCTTTACGGGTGTTGGTACGGGAGGTACTATTACTGGAATTGGAACTTATCTTAAAGAAAAAAATCCTGATATTAAGATCATTGGGTGCCAACCACAACAAAACCATTTAATTCAGGGCTGGAGAAACTTTGAAGAATCAGCAAAACCTGATTTGTTTTTGAAAAGAGAAAGTGTAGTTGACGATTGGGTATCCGTTGATAACAAAGAAGCCTTTTCTGTTGTAAAAGAAGTGTTTGAGAAAGAAAAATTGTTGATAAGCCCATCGTCTGCTGCAGTTTATGTATGCATGAAAAAATATGCCATAGATGGCAAAGCGTGTGTTGTGGGAATATTTGCTGACGATGGAAGAAAATTCAAAAGTGTTTATGCTGAACAAAAAGTAATGTCTACCGAAGAATTTGATGCCTGTTTAAAAGAAGCAAAGCACATGTCTGAATTAGCTTATTAAATTTTAACTTGAATGGTTCTCAATTAATTTTTAGATATTTCTCATAAAACTCTCTGAAAAAAATATTCATATGTTTTTCATGATTTAGACAATCATTATTTGATTTAATTAGCTGGTCCCCTAGTTCTATACTCCATCTGCTTTGTTGGCTGTCCTTTAAATTCCTAATTGAAGGATTTTGTTTTATTTTTTCCATATTTTCTAATAATTTTTTTCCTAATTGTTTGAGCTTGTTTATTCTCAAGAGGAAAATGCTTGATTGCTCCTCATTAGCTAAACTCATCAAAGCATAAGCCAGAGTATGATATTCTACTACTTTTTTATGATAATTATCAAATTCTTTAATTCGTTTAACCCAATATTTTTCTGGGAATTTACTCTTAATTTTAAAATTATATTGCATTTTTGATAATTCAACACCCATTTTTTCTAGCTTTTTACTGTATGCTTCAATTGTTTTTTTTGAATCCATAATTTTTATCATCAAATCCTACAAAAAAGAGTTTGGACTATATTTTACAATAATTTTTTCATAATTCTAGGATTTTTCTGTGAGGTATTTGTCAACATCAATTGCTGCCATACAGCCAAAACCTGCAGCAGTTACTGCTTGCCTATAACTTCTGTCATGAACATCTCCGGCAGCAAAAACCCCTTCAATGTTTGTGTGGGTTTTATTTTTTAAAATAATATATCCTTCATTGTCCATATCTATTTGATTTTTGAATAACCTTGTGTTTGGTTCGTGTCCAATGGCAACAAAAAGGCCTCCAACATCTAAGACTGTTTCCTCATTTGTTTTGATATTTCTGATTACTGCCTGCTGCATTTTTTGATCCCCTTTAATGTCTATTACTTCGGATTCCCAAAGAAATTTAATTTTTTCATTGCGAAACGCTCTCTCTTGCATAACTTTACTTGCACGTAATTCATTACGTCTATGTACTAGATGTATTTTGGTGGCAAATTTTGTAAGAAATGTTGCTTCTTCAATTGCTGAATCCCCTCCACCAACAACTATCAATTCTAGATTTCTAAAGAAAGGACCATCGCAGGTTGCACAATATGAAACCCCTTTTCCGGCAAAGGTTTGCTCGCCTTCTAACCCCAGTTTTCTTGGATTTGCTCCCGTCGCGATGATGACTGCTCTTCCTTCATATTCTTCAGAACTTGTAAGAATTTTGAAAGGATTATTTCTAAAATCGACATCTACACATTCATCATCTACTATGGTTGTACCCATACGTTCCGTCTGCCTTCTCATTTCAATCATTAAATCAGGACCCATTATTGCCTTTTCAAATCCTGGATAATTTTCAACTTCTGTAGTGTTTACCAGTTGTCCTCCCGGTAAAATCCCAGATAATATCAAAGTGTCATATCCTGCTCTGGAACAATAGATTCCTGCAGTATATCCTGATGGGCCAGCACCAATTATTACGACATCAAATTTGGTTTTCTTTCTTTCTGGTATTTTTGGTGCATCCTCTTTATCCTCAAGAATTGTTGCTCCTGAATCTGCTGCCATCATGAAAATCCTTTGTGGATTTCATTAATTTAAGTGGTAGACCTAATTTACTGTGTATTTTATAGAAAATTATGATCGATCAATTAATAAAAATTAACCCATTTTCTTTTTTTTCAAAAAATAATTGTTTAGTAGGAATCAAGTCCTGCTCACTATCGCCCGATACTGATTAGGCTTGATTTCCTAACAATTTAGATATTTTCTCACTTTGTTAGAAATTTCGTATTAGAAACTCATTATGCTTTGACCTCGGATCTTTTAGTTGAAATCTAAAATATGGGTTATGCAATGTAAAGTAAAATTTTCAGATACTTTGGAGTTTGATACTATCTGAAAAGTAGTAAGTCTTTTATGAAAAGATCCGAAGCAAAATTTAGAAAATTGTTTAAAGCCTCGATTATTGCATTTGCCTTAATTTTAATTACCTTGGTAGCAGACCAAGAAGCTTTAGGATATCAAATCGAATCTTCTCAAGAAGAATATTTGGATTTTCAGTCTTATACAGGTAATCGATTAATGGTCTTTAATGATACCCGGATTGATTATTGTATTATAAATAACACTGAAAACCCAACATTTTATCACATTGCAGCTAATGCCATCAAAACTTGGCATGATCGGATAGTAGAGGTAACAAACAACACATCTGTGTGGGATATGACAATGCATATTCAACCACAAGACGAATCAATTTGTGATGGATATGTGAATTACGTTGGTACCCCTAATCCTACAGCATTCCAACTTTCTGGTGTCGCAGGATTTAGTCATCCTTTAACTCCAGTTGCAAATGTCACCATTTACACTGACGATTATCAAAGCACATTAGTGAACATGGCAAAAGAGGATATAGATTTTTGGAATAATATGACTCTTGAAAAGTTTCAAGATATTGTAAAAAATGGAAATCATGAACAATTAGACTATGACATGATTAACAGAATTACCTTACACGAAATAGGTCATTCGCTTAGCTTAAACCATCCAGTTACTTCTGATGGAAACTTGCAGGCTGCTTCGGGCATTATGGGTTACAACATGTCGCGTAATCAAATAGAGAATGACGAGGTAATTAACATTGTAAAGGCATACCCAAACGGGTTCTCGAAGGTTTCTATACCAAAGTCAATCAAACTAGATGATCCTAGCCACAAAAAGACTGTACACCTAGGTGAGGTAACCAATCTTACAATAGAATTACCTTATCGAGAAGGCAAATTACCACCTACTGGATTGGAGGTATACATATTCCCCGAAGGAACGACCTCTCAAAAACCAGAATTTGCCCCAATTAAAATTCTAAAAACAGAAGGTATGGAACATTTAGTAAACGATGGTAAATATTTGGATGATATTCATGTGTCCTTAACTTACTGGGATACCTTTACCAAAGTATTATCCATTCAATTCAAAGTTGTAAAAGAATTTGAAAATGCCGATATAATTATTATAGCACATAATAATGGAGGTTTTGAGAAACAATGGTTTTTGAATGATGTGATAACAGTTGATACGGCTTTGTTCTCTAATCTGTTGATGGAACTTGAAACAACAGATTATACATATTATTTAATGAGTGTTAATCCAAACCGTGATTTGGAGAAAGAATCGGCCTTTAAGTTGGAACAAAAAAAATTATACACCGAAGCCTTAGGTGAATGTCTAACAAACAGAAATATGAAAAAATGCACTGATGAAGTAAAAATCGAAGATT
>JADFOW010000014.1 GCA_022562615.1 Nitrososphaerota archaeon | reverse complement strand
TTCCTCTAATTGTTGTATGATTTCTTAGCTTGATTAAAACGACCTTGTTTACACATACATCCAGAATTTGGTTTATTTCAGAGGACATTAAATCACCAGAAAACTTTATCCCGACTTTTCAGTCTCGCTAACACCACTTTGCTCATCAGAGTCTTTTTGGGTAAGAGGTTCCAAGTTTTCTAATTTCCAGACTCCTTCCTTGTCTTTCGTCACTATAATTCATTATCTACCTTAATTGTATATACAACTTTTGATGTATGTTTATCTTTGAGACAAGAATCACAAATTGAAACTACATGTGGAATTATTTTATTGCAATTACATTTTATACACATGCATCCAATCGCTTTAATTTCTTCTAAAATTTTCTCACATTCTTTAATAATTTTTTGAGTCATCATTATCCATAGCACTATTAAATACCATAGAGAATTAATCATACACCATCAAGCCCTTTTCTTCAAGCAGGGAGTGTAATTGATTTACAGCACGATAGACGTCTTTTTCTGTCTTACCGCCTGTACAGACTAGCTTCCCTGATGCAAAAATTAGAATTACAACTTTGGGATCAATCATTCTATGAATTACTCCTGGAAACTGTTCAGGCTCATACATGCTTCGGGGCAGTGTACGTGCTGCTCGCTCAATACTAACTCGTCCTCCCAAGTTGATTGAGGATACAATGTTTTGTACAGTCACTACTGCATTCTTTTTGATTTTAATCCCGCCTTTTCTTAATTTTTGAACCACAATGTTTACTGCCTTTACTGCCATTTCTTCGGACTTTGAACCAGTACATACCATCTTTCCAGTACTGAAAAGAAGGGTTGCTGTTTTGGGATTTCTGAGACGAAATACTGCGCCTGGGAACACTTCTGGGTGATATTCCACATCAGGGAATTTTTCTTGGATTTTAATTAGATCTAGTTTTTGATCTATGGTAGCTGATGCCACAACATTTACAATTTCTATTATAGGGGTAGTGAATGTCATGGGAAGTCTGTTGAATAAACCACATTTAAAGAGATTTAAAATAAATTCATTAAATTGGGATGTGGTAATATGTGAAAAGTGTTATCATTGATCAGTGTTTATGAAAGGCAGGGATGGCTGATTGTGATGGAAAGTGTTTCAAAAAATAATTCAGCTCAGTAAGGGAAACCATACTTTTGGTTCAATTCCAGGTGGTGAATCTGTTATGGTCTTACAAAAAAGGATGCCAGATACTATGGGGTTAATCGGTCGATATCTCTTGGATAAAATGTTACGTCTCTGATATTTTCCGTGCCTGTAAGGGCCATAATAAGCCTCTCAAGTCCAATCCCACAACCTGCATGGGGGGGCATACCATAATCAAAAGCACCAAGATGATATTCAAATGCGTCAGTTTTCATTCCTTTGTTTTTCATTCTCTCCTCGAGTTCATCTCTTTTTTCAATTCTCGTGCTGCCAGAAGAGAGTTCTAAATCACCAAACATCAAATCAAAGGATTCTGATAGCTTTGGGTTTGATCTACTTGACTTTACGTAAAATGGTTTAGGGCCCAATGGCCAGTCTTTGATAAAGTAAAACCCCTCTAATCCAATTTTTTTAAGATTAGTTGGATAAAGATCATCTCCCCATTCAATTTTTACGCCAGCTTTTTCCATTTTCTCTACCAATGCATCATAAGAATACTGTGGAATATTTTCTGGCATTTTAGGAATAATAAATTCTGTTTCTGGGTTTTTGTTTACGTAATTATTTACCGCAGAAAGAGAGATTTTGATAATTTCTGCAATCCGATTCATAACATCATTATAATCAACAAATGCCTCTTCCAAATCTATCGAAATTGCCTCGGCTAAGTGTCGATTTGTTCTAGATGGTTCCGCTCTGAAAATTGGCGCAATTTCAAATACTTTCTCAAAACTCATTGTGAGTTGTTCTTTGTATAATTGCGGACTTTGAGCTAAAAATGCTTCTTTGTTATAATAAAAAATTGGAAATAATGCAGCTCCCCCTTCAGTGGCAGTTGCAATAATTTTAGGGGTATTAATTTCAGTAAAATTTTGTTCGTTAAAATAATCTCTAATAGATGTTAAAACTTGGCTCCTTGCTTTGAAAATATCTTGTAGTACTTTACGTCTTAGGTCAATAGGCCTGACCTCAAGTCGTGTATCAATATTTTTTACAGTTTTTGCCAATGGCTCAAATGGTGGAATTTTTTTAACTTCAGAAAATACCCTGATTTCTGAGGGAATTATTTCAAATCCGCTTGGGGATTTTTCAGATGCCTTAACTATGCCAGAAATGGAAATTGAAGAATGTGGCTTTAAGGAGGATAATTTTTCACGTATTTCATCTGGACAGTTTCCTTTTTTTGCAACAATTGGAATGTCCCCGTTCTTATCCCGTATTGTTACAAAACTAATGTTGCCGTGACCCCTAACTGTCAAAACCCATCCCATAACGGTCACATTTGTTCCATCCTTTGAAGAATCTAATTCAGCAGAATAGTGAGATCTACGTAAACTCCCAAGCTCCGTTTCTATCATAATTTAACTAATTTGGCTATTTCATGGTGTAATTAATTTTCCCCCACGACATTTATCATCCCACAAAATGGACATTCAATCAAGTTTGCCTACTCAAACAAAATTGGAAATTGCAACACTCGTTTTATAGAAGTATAATTGGTTAAAACTCGGAATCTTCCACTAGTCTAAATTAAATTAGCATGTAATTTCAGGCAAAACATGACTCTTGCAAACAAAGAAAAAGTAATTGCCATAATTTCAAATGGTATTGCAGTTTATGCGCTTTATCAAGAAAGAGGAAATCTGCCAGAAAACACAACAATGTTTGATTTTATTCTAAAGGCTGTTCCTGATGAAATTAAATCAGAATTGACTCCAGAATTAATCGATGAAGTTTTTGAATATGTATCATTCGCACATAGTTCATAAAGTGAGACGTTTAAGATAAAATACACATTGACAGCAATAGCCACTTTAGGGTCACATTGTGCTTTACAGGTTCTTAAAGGAGCCAAAGATGAAGGCTTCAAGACAATACTTGTTTGCGAGAAAAAAAGAGAAAAGCTGTACAAAAGATTTCGATTTATTGATGAATTAATTATGGTAGATTCCTTTGTAGAGATTCTTGACCAAAAATGTCAACAAACATTAGAACAAAACGACGCGATTATCATTCCACATGGAACGCTCATTGCTCAAATGAGTTCAGAACAGATTGAATCAATAAAAACACCAATTTTTGGAAACAAATGGATTCTAAGATGGGAGTCAGACAGAGAAATGAAGGAAAAGTTGATGAGGGAAGCAAAACTTCCAATGCCAAGAAAAGTAAAAAACCCCAATGAAATAAACAACCTCGTAATTGTAAAAAGGCAGGGAGCAGCTGGAGGTAAAGGATATTTTATTGCCTCAAACAAAGAAGAGTACAATAAAAAAAGAAATGGATTAATTTCACAGGGAATAATTTCCAAAGATGAGACACTTTACATCCAAGAATACGCCGCAGGAGTTTTGGCATACTTGCAATTTTTTTATTCTCCACTTTTAGAAGAATTGGAGTTTTTTGGCGCAGACCAAAGACACGAATCAGACATTGAAGGGCTTGCAAGAATCCCAGCGGAACAACAGCTAAAGAGTAACAAAGTTTCGTCATTT
Source organism: Nitrososphaerota archaeon (assembly GCA_022562615.1). GTDB lineage: Archaea > Thermoproteota > Nitrososphaeria > Nitrososphaerales > Nitrosopumilaceae > Nitrosomaritimum. The sequence goes on along the minus strand of JADFOW010000014.1, from coordinate 25,824 downwards.
AACGTAATTGGAAACAGTCCTCTGGTTCTAAGAGAATCACTTTTAGAGGAGGTTTACACAATGGGTGAGAATTTTGTTGATGCGACAAAACGATTGGTTGCACCTGGAATGAATGGGCCGTTTTGTATTGAAGGAGTATACGATGAAAATGCTAGATTCACATCTTTTGAATTTTCAGCACGAATTGTTGCAGGTACTAATATCTACATGGATGGCTCACCATACTATTCTCTACTATATAATGAACCTATGAGCATGGGTAAAAGAATAGCACGTGAGGTCAAAAATGCTAACGAATCCAATCAACTAGACAAAATTATAACCTAAAAACAGGTGTTTTGGTTCTCAATACAAGCATTACAGCAGAAATTAGAACCGCCAATCCCATTATAGCACCAAAAGGAAATTCTGGAATTACATGTGTGCCAATTATTTCTATTTCCTCGGTAAATGATGGAACAAAAAATGTAAAGGTTGAACTATCAGAATCAGAAACAATATCATAATCAACCTCTAGTCCGTTTACTAAAATTGCAAATTCATTGTTATGTGCACTGATCAATTCATGTTTTAAATCAATTATAAAAATTGAATCAGAAGTATCTTCCAACCCGATAAGAAGCGATGTTAATTCAGGATCAATTGCCAAAGCGATTACTTTTGCATGAACTTGATAAGGAATCAAAAACATTTGGCCATCAATTTCTAAAACATATTCGGAAGGATCGACCATTGCTAAATATTGAGGATGTGATTCTCCAAAGGCAGGAATTATTGACACAGATAAAAAAATTATTAAAAATCGATAAAATTTCATCTAATCAAAATTAAAAAATCAACTATTAGAGGTTTGTTTAAAGTTATTTTGTAGTTACTTCCATGCCATGTTGAGATTTTATAATATACTTGTCTCGAATCTTTACACTTACCCAGTCAATAATCAATACTGCAATTAAAACAACTATCATAAATACAGCAGCTTTTCCATATTCAAAGAATTTGATATAATTTATGATGTAAAATCCTATTCCCCCTGCTCCAACGAGACCCAAAATGCTTGTTTGTCTAACGTTATAATCAAACATGTACAACAGCTGGCTGATAAGATGAGGAGCTGATTCGGGCAAAACAACATATCGTATTAGTTGCCATTTTGATACCCCAATAGAGTTTACCGCATCCATTGGATCTGCATCTATTGTCTCAATGACCTCGTATTGTAACTTGGTCACAAATCCAACAGTATACATGATAATCGCCAAAACTCCTGCAAAGGGGCCTAGTCCCACCATTATTACAAACAAAATTGCCCATAATATAGAAGGGAATGTACGGATGGCCGCAAGAATGGCTCTAACTGGAGCATACACATACTTGCTGTTTAGATTACGTGCTGCAAACATACTAAGTGGTAAAGAGATGGCAACTCCAACAATTGTACCAATAAATGCCATCTGAATTGTTTCCAACATAGACCAAAATGCAGTTCCAAAAAGTTCTGGATCAATCTGAGTCATCTCCTCTGCGATGATAGCAAGATTTGGAAGACCTTTAACAAATTCTATGGGATTTGCATCAACATTGTATGAAGCTGCAACAACGAGGGCAATGATGATTCCAACTATTAGGTTATTTTTTTGATTCACCTGTATACATCTCCATGATTTCTTGGGTGGTAAGGTCACCTGTTTGAAAGTCAACTATTTTATCACCCTCAACACCAATTTCTAGAATTTTTTCACCTGCTTTAATTACTGCAACACGATTTGAATACTCTAATGCTAATTGCATGTCATGATGCACCATTATAGCAGTAAGATTCATTCTTTTTTGAGCATCTACAATCAAATTCATTATTTCTCTTGCCGTAACGTGATCCAGTTCGGATACAATTTCGTCAGCAAGTAAAATTGTTGGTTTTTGCATAAGCGCTCTAGCAATGGCAACTCTTCTTTTTTCACCCCCACTTAACATGTAGATTTTTCTTTTTTCTTTTCCTAATAGTCCTACAAGTTTTAGAATTTTTTTTGCCTCTTGAATCTCCTTTTCAGGAAACATTTTGAATAATGATTGAATCTTTCCAAGTCTAGGTAAAGCACCTATCAAAGTATTTTCCAAAACTGAAATATTTTTAATTAAACCCAAGCTTTGAGGAATATACCCAATTTTATGCATCATTGATTTGAATTTTTTATCATTCATGTTTGGTGTTTGATAATCTATTTTGATAGTACCCTTGCTTCTGGTCATCAAGCCGTTCATTAATTTAAGTAATGTTGACTTTCCAGAGCCTGATTGGCCCACAATTGAATAAATTGTTCCTTTGTCAATGGAGAGATTAATTCCTTTAAGGACATAACTTTTTGAATCGTATGAGGTCCACACTTCATTCATTTGAATAATTTTTTTTGTTGAAATTATTGAAAAAGAGGACGGGTTGGTTGTCTGGGTTATTACCATTTTTAGATAACCGATTTTATTTGCTCTTGTTGTATTTGTCTAAGATTTGTTGGTCTAGTCCGGTTAATGAATCAATGAATGTTCCAAATTCTCCTATATGCATGGAAGTTGTGGTTGGCACTAGTGCTTCAGCACCATAAAGATTTTTTAAAATCTCATTGTTCTCATCGTAGTTGAGTTCAATTAATGCATCAACAAGTGCATCTCTTGTAGATTCAGACATATCGACATTTACCATAAATACATGAGATGGTACCGGGCCAATTTGTGTAACGGCGCGTATCTTTGCTTGATCCTCCAAGTCTAGATATTTCTGTGCAGCAATATCTGAACCAAATGCAACATCTACATTTCCGTTAATTAGTAGTTTCAGTGCAGCTTTATAACCTCCAGCAAAAGTATAACTTTCAAAGTTTTTGGTCAAGGCCATTTTTAAGGCTACAATATCATTTCCTTCAATGTCTATATAGCCTTCAGTAACCAATGTACCCATTGGCCTTACAAAACCAGAAGAACCAGTAATGCTTGTAAAGGCTACCTTTTTTCCAATAGTATCTTTTATTGTTTGAATAGAATTATCATCCACTCTGGCCCAAACTGTTGCTTGGTAGTTTACCTTACCTGCAACCAGCTCTGCCAAAACAACTTCTGCCCCAGTTCTTTTATGTGTGATCCAAGCGGGTCCTGTATCCATAAAGGCAGCATCAATGTGACCAAATCTCATCCCTTCTATTATTATCTCATAATCTGTTGGGACAACTATTTCAACATCAACCCCAAGCTTTTTTTCTAGAAATTGTTCAAAGGCCAGTGCCTTGGGTGTTAATTCATCAGCTTTTTCAATTGGGATAAGTCCTATTGTTAATATATCAACATCTACTGATTTTCCAGAGGACAGGTCAATGATCCCATTCTCAACTAGAAACTCAATTCCGTTGAGAAACGTTTGGTCATCGACACTTCCCTCAACCCACCATGCAGCATTAGTTTTTATCCAATCAGGAACTAAACTTTGTGCTTCTACGATTTGATCAAATGAAATTGCCGTGAAGCTGATTACAGTAATGGCAGCTATTATTGAAAAAGTTAATTTTTGCTTCATGCCGTACTAAAAATCTTAGGATGGCCTAAGTTATTTAAACCAGATTTTCGTTCTATGTTTTCATTTCAAGTCTATGGAATGAGAACAAAAGTGAGTACTAAAATTCTTTAGACCAAACAACTAGGATTTTTTGTTAGGGTAAAGATGTAAAATTGGCTCGGTCTCTTTTAAAGTGATTTCTGCCCTATCAATTCTGCTGCGATATTGCTTTATTTTTTTACCTTCGCTAGAAAAGATAAACCGGTAAACCTCAACTAGTGCAAGATCTTCCAATGAAGATAGGGTTTTGTAAACTGTTGACAATGATAATTTTAATTCATCGGCAATTTGAGTTGCATCTTTTGGCTCGTTTTTAACAGAGAATAAAACTGCCCGGGTACATACGTTACTTAGGGATTCAATTATTTTTTGTTTTACATTAAATTCATTAAATGGAAGGATATTAGATTGAGCCATAAATTTCACTTATTTGATACCAAGCTAAGAACAGGTTCAGGTTTTTTTATCGAAATTTCTGCCTGTCGTATCCTGCTTCTATAGATCTTGTATTTACGTCCTTTATCAGAGAGCATCCATTTTTCTATTGTAATAAGAGTTAATTCTTCCAAATCCCCTAGTTTTTTATAAACAGAACTAAGAGGAATCTTGAGTTTTTCAGAAAGCTCCGTAGCGGTTTTTCCTTGTTTTATAATTGAAAACAAAATTGCTCGTGATTCCGTATCAGCTAGGGCCTCAATTACTTTTTGAGTGATATCATATTTTTTTAATTGTGGCAAGGTTATTCGTCTTGTCAAGTAAATCCAAAATCATCCTAGAGTTATTTAAACGACATGATCTGATTCTCATTCTAGAGATTCAGAACTACTAATTAAAAGAAGTAACCTCCTTGTTTGGCTTGAAGTGATACCATAAAAGACCCAGAATCAGACCTATTGCAATCCAATAGGTAGACACGGCGATTAAAGACATGATTCTAAATCCGTTAACCAAATCCATTGGAGCTGTGATCTCGTCAGGGTTTTCGGGCATTGCAACAAAAACTGCTGAAATAAAAACAGCGTAGCCAATTAACGCTACAAGTTTCTTTTTACCTTTGAATATCTTTGATAATTTGTAAAATCCTACCGCTGCAAATCCCGAAATAGCAATAAACGATAGATACAAAATTCCTCTTAAAACAACTGTCTCCGCTTCTCCAACAGTAGGAGGGTTTGCGGGATATTTTAAAAATGGAATGAAGTAAATAATAACCCACATTATGCCTGCCAGAATTAAGGCTTTTTTGACATCGTTATTACCAGGTAATGAATGTCTAGAAAGAACAAACACGATGCCAAATAATGCTCCTGTCGATGTTCCTAATACAACACCAGCTAAAATTTGTCCTCCTTTTTGCCATGTTCTATACGCCTCATATTCAACCCAAAATTCTAAAGTATCATCTTCCTCGCCTGAAGCAAACAACTGTTGATTCTCTATTCCAATTGCTTCGTCAAGATAAGGTTCGACTAGAATTAGATTTGATGAACCATGAACAAATCCTGCTAATGCTCCTGAGATTAAAACTATAGTTAGAAAAAGAAATGTTTTCATAAAATCAAACTCTAATGACAGGGAAATCCTGCTGCGTGTCTCATGTCATGTGTAAGTTCATGTATGTATGAATCCTCAAAGGCCTGTTCACCAAAAGCAATGCTGAAGACGTGCCCTTGGTCAAATCCAACTAAAAATAAACCAACTGCAAAAACAACAGCTAATGCAACAATTGCAAGAATTGGAACAGTATTTTTGGAAACATTGATTTGGTTGGATTGAGACATAGTCGTATTCTTGAACTAGTGTATTTAAATTCTTGGACAATTTATCCAATTTTTATCGTAAGATCACAAAAAATGTCCCACACCAACAAATTCGGATTTTGTGAACCGGAGCAAAAATTAGATCAAGGAAGATTTTTACTTGTTTCAATTTTTCTCCAAATAATGGTACGTATGTACCTCCTAATAATTCCAGTAATAATTGGTATTGTCTCAGGAGCGTTTATGGCATTTTATCCAGAGTCAGAACATAATACTGAGCTGCTTACCCGAACAAAATTAATTCTAAATGGTTCACCAATTCTAGGAGATCCTTCAGCCACAATTACAATTTTAGAATGGGGAGATTATCAATGTACATTTTGTTACAGATTTCACGGTACAACTCTAAGCACCTTAAAGCAAGATTACATTCAATCAGGTAAGGTAAATTTAGTTTTCAAAGACTTTCCATTAAATGGACCAGATTCTATTCTAGCTGCAGAGGCCTCATACTGTGCTCAGGATCAGGGAAAATATTGGCAATATCATGATGAACTTTACAAAAATTGGGCAGGTGAAAAGACTGGATGGATTACCCGATGGTCTCTAAATGCATTTGGAACAACAGTAGGATTGAATTTAGATGAATTCAGTCAATGTCTTGATGAACACAAATATCAAGACAAGGTAAATCGGCTGTATCAATTTGGAAAAGAGATTGGCATTGATGCGACGCCATCATTTTTAATTTTCAATGATGAAAAAATTATCAAAATAACAGGCAATCAACCTCTTGAAACATTTCTTAGAACAATTGATGAATTATAACATCAAAATAGAATAATAAAAAATCGACCAAACTTAATATTCACATAATCAAGAGAATTTACAAATGGGTAAAATCATTATCGAAAAACAAGATTCAGTTAAACTGTATAAAATTAGAAAAACACTTGACGAGTTAACTGAAAAATCAGGTCGTGGAACTGAATTAATTACCGTATACATTCCAAAAGGAAAGCAATTACACGAAATAATTAGCACCTTAAGAGAAGAACAAGGAACCGCGGATAACATTAAATCGGATTTGACCAGAGGACATGTTGTAGATTCTCTAGGAAAAGTCATTCAAAGATTAAAACTATACAAGAAAACTCCTGAAAGAGGCCTGGTGATTTTTTGTGGTGCTCTACCTCCAGAAGGAGGAGGGCCATTAGGAAGTGAAGTTGTAAAAATTTACGAGGTGGAACCTCCTAAAGATTTGAAACAATATCTTTACCGATGTGATGATCATTTTCACGTTGATATTCTCAAAGACATGCTAAAAGACGATAATCTAATTGGGTTCATTGCAATTGATGCAAAAGATTGTGGTTGGGGGCTCCTACATGGTGAGAAGATTGACGTTTTGACACAAACAGGCTCTGGGGTTGCAGGAAAACACAGACAGGGAGGGCAGTCAGCAAAGAGATTTCAAAAATTAAGAGAGATGGAGTTGACCTATTACTACAACAGAGTAGCTGAGACATCACGGGAATATTTTCTTGATATTTACCCGGTCAAAGGGCTAATAATTTCGGGTCCAGGTCCAACAAAGGAAGATTTTATTAACGGAAATTATTTAGAATATCGTCTTCAAAATATAATACTATCAACAATAGATTCATCCTATGCAGGTGCTGAGGGCATTAGAGAAGCATTTGCAAAATCATCAGACATTTTATCAGGTTTCAGAATGGTGGAAGAAAAACTACTAGTAGAGGAATTATTCAGACATGTGAATTCTCATTCTGGGCTTGGCGTATATGGATTAAAAGAAATAATTGAATTTTTAAAAAATAATGTAGTCCAAACTTTAATCATAACAGATAATACAAATTTACACAGAGTTGAAGGAAAATGTAGAAGGTGCAACCACATTCAAGAAGAAATTATTGAACGTCCTGAAGTAATTCCAAAAAAGACAGAATTTACAAATAATCCATGTCCTGGTTGTAAAGCAATGGAGGTAGAAGCCAGTGAGAGAGATATTGTGGATTACTTAGCCCTGATTGCTGCAAAGACGGGAAGTAAAATTGAAGTAATTTCAGGTAATGCAGAATATGGAAACATGCTATCTAGTCTAGGAAAAGTAGGTGCAATCTTGAGATACAATCCTGGACATGCTAAGTAATTGATTTTTTAATTTTTTCTGCAAGTTTTGATAATTCAGCATCATCTTCAATGTACCGTTTGGTCCAAATAGTTCCCTTGTGATTATATCTGGGAATAATGTGAACGTGAACGTGGGGAACAATTTGTTTTGCTGCTCTTCCGTTATTTTGACCTACACTAAAGGCATCAGCCCCAGTGGCATCCAAAATTGCTTTTGCTATTTTTGGTACAATTGAGAACATTTCACCTACGTCGCTTGATTTCATATCAGTGATTTTTTCATGATGTTCTCTTGGAATTATCAAACTATGGCCAGTGTCAATCGGATATTTGTCTAAGATTGAGATATGTAAATCGTCTTCATAGATGAAATGTCCATTTTTTTTACCTGACAAGATATCACAAAAAAGACAGCCCATAATAGATCACCGATTTTTGATTTTATTTATTGTTTAATCCTCGAACAGTTAATTAAGGTAATTTTTCAAAATTCAGTATCCCATGGGAAGAAAAGAACGAAGAGAACGGGAAGAAAAACGTGAAAGTTATGCTGCACAGCGATCTCATGAAAAAAGAAAAAGCAACCTAATTGCAATTGTAGTTTTTGCAATTATTGCGGTAATTGTAGGGTATTCGGTTTACGTGTTTGCAACAGGGTCACAAACCGTACCAGGAGGTCCCGAGAATTCAGGAGTGTTAGGTAGTGACCACGCCCATGCAGGAATTTTAGTCAAAATCTTTGGCGATGCATTTGACTTTTAGCAGCCTACCAAATCAAATCTAGTTGGATCCACTTTGAAGGAAATGATGGTACAACCATTCACAAACATGCAACTGGAGTAACTCTAGGATACTTGTTTGACTCATTAGGACTAGGTTTAGATGATCAATGCTATGTGTTTAAAGACGAAAGAAGTTTTTGTACCAATGAAGATTATTCGATAAAATTCTTCATCAACGATGAGCAAGTAGACGATATTAGAGATCACGAAATTGTGGAAGATGATAAAATTTTAATTTCATACGGTGCAGAGACTCCAGAAGAGCTAGAATCTCAATTGTTGGAGCTAAAGGCTCAAGAACTCCTAAAAAGGTAAGAATAGATTATTTTTAACAATAAATTATTTTTAAACAATATGAAAGAGCTTTATGTTTCATTGAATTTATTCAATATGTTTAGAAATTGAACTCTTTATGACAAAGAACAGGAATGTGATTTCAAACAATAATATCAAAAAGGTCTAAATTATAGCGATTGCAAGTCGTATGTTATGGAAATATCTAGCAGAAATGTTGTAGAGGGAACTGCGCGAGCTCCACACAGAGCAATGTACAAGGCTATGGGGTTAACTGATAGTGATTTAGACAAACCATTTGTTGGAGTTTGTCACACAGGAAACGAAGCTACCCCATGTAACATTCATCTTTCACGATTAGCAATCAAAGCAAAAGAGGGGGTGGTTGATGGTGGTGCAACCCCTAGAGAATTTTCAACCATTGCAGTTAGTGATGGGATTGCAATGGGGCATGAAGGAATGAAATCATCTCTTGTGTCTCGAGAAGTAATAGCCGATTCCATTGAATTAATGGTCAGAGCTCATCAATATGACGCACTAGTTGGAATAGCTGGTTGTGACAAAAGCCTTCCAGGAACTATGATGGCGATGGCTCGATTAAATTTACCTTCAGTTTTTGTATATGGAGGAACAATCATGCCAGGAATCTTAAATGGCAAAGAATTGACAGTGGTTGATGTTTATGAAGCAGTTGGGGCATATGATGCAGGAAATTTATCGTTAGAGGAACTGAAAAATATTGAGAATGCCGCATGTCCTAGTGCGGGATCTTGCGGAGGAATGTTTACTGCAAATACTATGGCATCGATTTCAGAAGCCATTGGTCTGGCTTTGCCAGGCAGTGCCAGTCCGCCAGCAGAAGATGACAGAAGAGAAAAAATGGTCTATGAAACTGGAAAAGCATGCGTTAATTTACTTGAACAAAATATAAAGCCGAGTGAAATTTTAACATTTGAAGCATTTGAAAATGCCATAACAATGTTAAATGCGATTGGAGGTTCAACTAACGGAATTCTTCATTTGTTGGCATTATCAAATGAAGTAGGAATAAAATTAACTTACGATGATTTTGAAAGAGTCAGAAAGAAGACTCCTCATTTAGCTGATATGAAACCTGGAGGAAACTATGTGATGAACTCGCTTGATAAAATCGGCGGGATTCCATTTGTGCTGAAAAAATTATTAGATAAAGGACTCATTCATGAAAATTGTATTACAGTAACTGGAAAAACGATAAGAGAAAATCTTACATCGATGAACATCCCAGAAATAGAACAGCAGATAGTTAGACCGATAGACAACCCAATACATTCTGTTGGGACTGCTGTGATTTTGAAAGGAAGTTTAGCTCCCGACGGAGCAGTTATCAAGACAGCGGGTGTGGAAATGACAAAATTTACAGGCAAAGCTAAAGTGTTTGAAAGAGAAGAATATGCCTTTGATGCAGTTTCAAGAGGAGAAATTGATGAAGGCCAGGTAATTGTGATTAGATATGAAGGACCCAAAGGAGGCCCTGGCATGAGAGAGATGCTTGCCACTACAGCAGCATTAGTAGGTCAAGGATTGGGCAAAAAGGTAGCAATGGTAACTGATGGAAGATTCTCTGGTGGTACACGAGGATTTATGGTGGGACATGTGGCACCTGAGGCATATGTTGGTGGACCTATTGCATTAATAAAAAACAATGATGAAATTACAATAGACACTGAAACAAACGTTGTTGATCTTCATGTATCAACAGAAGAATTAGAAAAAAGAAGAAAAGAGTGGACCCCTCCAAAACCAAATTATGTATCAGGAGTTTTAGCCAAATATGCTTCACTTGTAGGTTCTGCAGCTCAGGGTGCAATTACAACACCAAAATTATAATTTTATTTTCTCCAATAAATTTTTCCGAGATTTTAATAGAAAATATTAATGAATGATTTGTCCATAATCTTTATAGATCAGCGATCAGACTTAGAGAACAGAGATAGCAGGAAAGAAAATCATAATTATCGAATCTGTTATCTACTAAAGATTTTCTATTCCTAAAACGTCATAGTATGCCTTGGGGATCATTGGTTGAGCCATAAAAAAAACGTTGTTTACAGCTGAATCCAGAACATATGTTTTAGCCCAATCATTTTCACTTCTAATTGAACGTCCAAACCCCTGAAGTATTTTAGTTAAGGTTTGTGAATTATACCAAAGAGGAAATTTTTTCATTTTTGCTTTTATCCTTTTTTCAGTGTAATTTGGATAGGGCGCCTTGGCAATAATTTGAAACCGGGATAAATCATCTTTCAAATCTACTCCTTCCCATAATGATGAAGAAAGTAAAACGCCTGTCGGATCTTTGGAATGTTCATCTATTATTTCATCCTGAGTTTTTCCATCTTTATTTGTGCTATGGCAGATTCTCACACGTTTTGCATTATTTGGCGAGAGATACCTCAAGATTTTATGGCAGCGAGAAATTGAAGAAGTGAGGATAAGACCTCGCTCTTGGGAGTGTTCACTCAAAATCCTGTCAATAGTGTGTATTACCTCTATTTCATCGGATTCAGAAGAGTTATAGCTCAGTCGTTTAACGTTTAGAAATTCAATGGATCTGTTTTCAACGGGAAATGGAGATTTTGGAGTATCGATAAAGGCAACCTCATCTTCCTCAAAACCCATATTCTCACAGAAACTTTTATGATCAATTGTGGCAGACATGAACATTTGAAATTCCGTGTTAAAAAATAAATTTGAAAATTCTGATACGTCTATGGGTTTTAAGGAAACTGCTCGAAAATTACCATTGTTATCTCTAGTAGGCTCGTTAACTACAAAATTATCCTTATTCGCAAGGATGTCAATTTTTCCTTGAGCTACTCTGTCATATCTTCTCTCTAATTTAGTGATTAATTCATAATCAGGATTTTTTTGATATGCGCTGCTTTCTTTGATATCTTTGATTTTTTTCGCATAAGAATATGCAATATCGTCAGCTAGCTTGATCATAGAATCTAAATCAGAAAAATCGTATCTTTCTGTGCTTAAATTGCACTCTTCTATTTGACCGCTAAAAATATCAAAACCTACAAACTGAATAATTTGGTCCTCAATTTTATGAGCCTCGTCAAAAATTGAAACTTTTCGATCCAGGTAATCCTCAAATAATTTTTTATTAAATTTCATTATTTGAAAATATGCATGATAATTCCAAAGAGAATGTTTTGAGACCAGAGCTTCATATTTTTGAAGGTAGTAATGACAGGAATGTTCCTCTTGTTGGTTTTCTTTTACTTGTTTAATCGTTGGCTTAAATTGACAGATTTCAGTAATTTCTTTTCCATTTTTTTTGATTTTTTCTTGGCATTGTCCTTTATCACAAGTCAGTCCCCATCTCATTGCCCTTCTAGCATTATTCACCTTCTCAGATTGCATGATTTTTAGACAGGGAAAGTTTTGTTTGCCTTTAACAGGTTTCATAAACGGAATATCTTTGATGTATTGATCCTGTAGATGTTTTGATGCAGTAACGGTAAAGGAACTGTCAAAATAACTTGAAACCGTAGCTCCGACTATTGATTTGCCTACACCTGTAGGCGCGCATAAAATTAATTTTTTATATCCTGACTTAAGATTACTTTCTATTTCAGAGAGGATCGTCTTTTGAATTTCTCTAGGTGAGAATTTTGTAGGAAAGTATTCTAAAAGTGGCAGGATTTAGTCTTTTTTGTATTGATATTAAAATTATAGAGATTAATCCATAATGGAGAAATCACTAATCTCGAAAAAGTAATTGACAGGAATTTGGACAAGTTTTGACATAGTTTATGCAAAAAAATCTGGTTCGTATCACCACGAATTTGCCAAAAAAATCATCGTATTTTCATTTTTTATTCAGAATCAGCCAAAATCCAGTTTCAGTCATAAAATTAATATAAAATAATTAATTTATGGAGAATTCCATATTATTGTGCATCAATGTTATTACTGTGAACAAATTTTTGAGTCTAAAGAAGCCCTCTATGATCATGTTGAGGTACATTCCGACGTAGAAAGAAATCGAGAATTTGCCGAGAGAAAGAAAAAGGCCCGAAAATCTAAATAAAATCATAATTTTAAAAATTTTTTTAAATTTTAAAATCTTTTCTAAAATCATAGGGGTGCTTATTTTTTAAAACAAAAAAAATAGAGTAAATGAATGAAAAGTTCACATTCAAGAAAAGAAATAACTATTTTGTTTTTGATTCTTATGGAGTGGGTTGATACATTACTAAAAAAATCATGTGATAACACGCTCACAAAAGGAGAAGTTTTGCATAGTTTGTTCCATATGATTGAAGTGAATGAAAATACCTTAAATCAGATTCAATTCGATAAAAGGGAGTTTGGACCAGAGCTTGAGGAATTAAGAAAAACGGAAATTAATGACATTGATTTTCACATTAAATATTATAGAGGGTTGGTAAATTTCATAAATAATATTTCTAAAGATCAAATTCTAAAATAAAAAAATAAAATTGCATAAATCAACACAATTCAACTTCCTTTTCTTAATTCATCAAATTTTTCATCGTGTTCTTTTTGTTTTTTTACATTTTGTCCAAATTCGGTATCTTCATCATATTTTCTTCTTTTTTGAGAAAGATCATAAGAACATTTTTCTAATTCCTTAGCAATCATTAAATTCGAATCTCTGCGTGCAAATTGTTTTCTTTGTTCATCATTTTTTCCAAAAGTAGGGAATTTTTTATTGATTAATTCATTTTGAATCTTTTCTGTAAATATAGGTCTAAGAAGTTCTGCTAGATCAAAATGTCCTTGCTCATGTTTCAGTAATTCTGATGAAGATTGCTTTTCTCGGACCCAAGAAAGATGCCTAAAAAATTGGGTAGATAATTGAATGTCTTTGATTTGAAAGTAAATTTGGCCATCAAATATTTCTGAATTTACTGTCCAAGTTTGATGATATTTAATATAACTTGAAGAATCTTCGAATGCGGAAGGATTTGATTCGGCTTTAAAGTCTGACCAATTAAGAAAATATTCTTTTGACCATGTGATTACATCGCTGTTTTCCATAATATGAGAAAAATTATCAGAAATAAAAATCTGCTAAAATTAATAAGAATTATAACCTTTTTCCGTCACGTCCACTAAATTTTCCAAAAGAAAGTGACGTGTCAAATCCTAGCCAAAATGAATTTTTATTTTGTAAGGATTCGTGAGATAACTGGTGTTTCACTACCGCATCATCTCCCCAATCACCATCATACAAAAATTGACATTTTTCTACTTTGCCGTTTTTCTTTGTGCCTTTACATGTAATTAGCAAGGATGTTTGTTTCTCATTGTATTTGAAAAATATTTTGTTTTTTAGATTTGTATAATAATCGTTTGACGGCAAGAAAATTCTAGGGTATGGTCTGTTAAGGCAAACGTAAGAATGCCGTCAAACGCGATGACTCGTAATATCTTATCGGAATTGATTAAAAGAAATTGGTTGTGTACTTTGAACAATCCCTCAGAAAAATCTTAAAAATATTAATTCTAGGCGTGGAGATGAATTTTTTGATCCATTTTGATTAATTAAAAAGACCTTGTTAATTTTATGAATTTTTCAAAATAGATGGCATTACCAAAAATTGGGAGCAAGGTTGTTTGCTTGTTTGGCGTCTTCGACGTATCCCCCAAAGGGACTGAAGCAAAAGGAGCACCAAACTTGCTTGCTTTCCCGAATTTATTAATTAATGTCCCCAAAGACACTGATAAGTCATTCATCAAGGTTTTAACTAAATTTGGTCCTGTGCAGATATGAAAAATATTGATGTCCGAACAGAAAATTGCGAAACAAGAGGTCTTTAATGGTTAAATTATGATTGCTAATCAAAAAATGTCAAATTTGCTTACATCTACCTCAAATTATGGGTGTAAAAAGAACCACAAACAATTTAGTTATTATAACGATGAAAACTAGATACAACCGGAAGTTCATGGTTAGACTAAATTCAAAATCAGGCGAAACTTGTGCCCGATGTGGAAAAAATGAAATATTAACTGACAATACTACCGGAGAGAAATTTTGCGGTAAATGTGGGTTTGTTGTCTCTGAAAAATCGCAAGAATCCGGTCCAGAGTGGAGAGCATTTACACAAGATGAAAGTGGCAATAGGGCAAGAACTGGAGCCCCAACTTCGCTTACCATGCACGATATGGGTTTGGCAACAATAATCAATCCCATAAACAAAGATGCTTCAGGAAAACCTCTAACAGCATCTATGAAAAGTACGATTGAGAGGTTAAGAACTTGGGATAGTAGAAGCCAAGTTCATGAACCAGTAGACAGAAACTTTAGACAGGCATTTAGTGAATTAAACAGACTAAAAGACAAACTTGCAATTTCTGACTCTGTAATGGAAAAAGCAGCTTACATCTATCGTAAGGCATTAGAAAAGGGATTGGTTAGAGGAAGGTCAATTTCTGCGTTAATAGCAGCAGCTCTTTATGCAGCATGCAGGGATACTGCAACTCCAAGAACCCTGAAAGATGTTGGTGAGGCAGGCAATATTAAACGAAAAGATATTGCAAGATGTTACCGATTATTAGTTAAAGAATTAGAATTAGTTATGCCAGTGGTTGACGCAGTCCAGTGTGTTTCAAGAATTGCAAGTAGGCTTGGAATTACAGAAAGAACAAAGCGTTATGCAACCAAAGTACTAAAAGTGGCTCAAGAACATGAAGAATCAGCTGGAAAAGATCCAATGGGTTTGGCTGCTGCGGCGTTATACTTGTCCTGTGTAAAGAATGGCGAAGATATCACCCAAAGAGATATTGCAGAAGCTGCAAACGTTACAGAAGTTACCATAAGAAATAGGTACAAAGGTCTAAAAATAGACCAAAATATGGATATGTAATTCGGGTAGAAATAATTCCGTTGCTAAATCAATCTGTTAATTAAAGAATTTTTAAAACTTAAAAAATTACTAATGTTTCATTCCCAAGTACCAGATTTCAAATATGCTATGGTACATTCTGCTAGTTGTTGATTTGAGTGCTGCTTAATTTCATGTTGGCAGTTTGGGCAGACATTCTGTGTTTCATCACTGCTCCTTTCATCACCAAGTTGTTTCATACAGCATTCCATTAACTCAGATGTGGAATGAGATTCCATAGATAGATTACATGTTGGACACTGAGTCATAATTTCAATTTCATTCTAGAGATTTTAATATTCTTTTTAATTTCAAATTTGTTTAAAATTTGTTTTATAATTAAACAAATGTTTAGAATTTTCAATGATCTTAATTTATAGCATTTCCTCGTAGATAATTTCGCGCCTTCGGTTAGCAGTCTAAGCATGCTATAATCGGCTGCTAGTCCAAGACGCGATATTTTTCCCAAAAATTACACAGATAATTTTGGGCGACACTTTTCGTTAGTTTGCCTGCCCAAGATGAACAATTATCTATGCTGTTTGTAATTTTAATTTAAAAATTTGGTAAAATCCAGCCATGTTTAGAAATTTTGATTATTTGAAAAAATATCCTACCTTTTCTCTAACCTTTAGGCTCCCATCCTTCACTTTCAGAAATTAATTTCAACTCGCTTTTAGGAATCTTAATTGAAAGTTTATCCCATCCTAAACAATTACATGCTTCGCATCTTATTCCTTCATAGGCATTAATTTCAAGACTTAAATCTAAAATATTGATTCCTTGTTTTTCATAATGGTTTTTTATTATGTCTTCGACGATTTCTTTTAATTCTTCTTTTGTAGCATTTTGCATTTCGGGGTTAATTTCATAAAATTCGTTATACTCTTCTTCCCAGACATCATTACACTGGGTGGGAATTTTTTGCATCCAAATACTTTCAATCTCTTTTTCTTGCTGAATATCATATAGTAAAACAAAACCTACAGCTAATCCTGTGATGGCAATTCCCATGGATATGTAAAATCCTAGTTTCACTAGTTTTCTAAGGCAAGGTGAGATTTAGAGTTTATTACTTTCTAAACATCATCCATATTCGTGTTCCAATAAAAATCCCTACTGCCAATATAATCAATATGGGAATAATTATTTCACCTTCATTCATTTTTTGTCAAATCCAATTTTTAACGGGTAAAAATTCAATACTTTCATCTTTTTTTGATTAGTGTCTCTTCGGATGTTTTATCTTGGTTTTTTTCTCAATGCCAAGAATGATGCTTTTTCCAATGAATTTCAAGATCTTCAGTTTTGGGTTCATGTCCTAACGGTGTTCCACAAATTTTACATTGTATCATAAATTTTTCTTATTTTAAGAAAAATTAAGCCTTTAGAAAAATCTGTCTAATTTGATAAGGTATGCTATATGAAATAAACATCGTTTATGATACCATCGGTCATAAATTATTCTTGCAACATCAAAACGGAGATTCTTTTTACAATGTGTACAGATAATTATCACGTGGTAAAATAGTCAAAAAATGATTATAATGGCGTGGTTATTGTATTGTACTTGGATGATTAAATTAAGGCTAATTTCCCCATTAGCTTACTTTTCTCGTTAAATCATGGCTAGTTTTACATGTATGTCATCAAATTTTAGGCATGTAAATTTTTTTAGTGTTTGTTTTATGCTATACACACAAGTCATTATAATCAAATTTTAGATATCTGATTAATGGCATATGTTGTATGTGAAATTTGTAAATATTGTTGCAAAGAGCAACCAAACTTGAATCTATTTTGCATTAGCTGTAATAACCGCAATTGGTCTCATGATGGATCTTGCCGTGAAAACCATAATTGAATGTAAAAAATTTTTCTAATATCATTTCTGAATATTATGTTGGTTTGTGCATTTACAACCATTGCAAAAGAAATTGAGATTCTTTGCTATGATTCAAGGTGATAACATAAACCAATTCTTGATCAAATATTACATGAGGTTATTTACCAAAATACACCCAATCTTAGCAAACAAAGATAACCCAATATTAAATTAAAAAATAAAATTTATGGAGAACCACTAGGTTTGGCGTTTCCAATTTCTCCTGAATCATCTTTCTTTTCAAAGACTCTGTATTCTCCAATTATAGAATTACACTTTTGGCAGTTATATTGTCCTCTTTCGACTAGCACTAAATTATCTGCAACTTCCTCACGATTTTTTTCTTCAAGATGAACTTTAGGTGGGCTGTTAAATTCTTCTTCACAAACTTTGCAATAGTGTTTTTTCATTTTTTGTTCTTCAAGTTTTCCTATTGGAGCTAGAAATAATTTACCAACTCCCAAATCTGCCTTTTTTGCTTGTTCTTCAGTGATGTCCGCTATTATGTACCCGCCAGAACCATATAGTTTTGTGTCAGACAAATCAAAATTATTTTCCTTTTGATCTTAAAATACCCTTAGAAATTTGATTTAATTCAACTACTTTCTTGTTTTATACCGAAAATGTGGAAACTAATATTTTATCTGAGTTTTATTATCTAAATTAGGCATGGATGCATCAGATGTATTTAAGAAGAGAAATTTCAAAAATGTTAATTTTGAATATGAAAATTTAATTGGAAAAAATCTATCTGATGCATTTTTGAGCGGGGTTAATCTTAGTGGGTTTGATATTCACAGTGCTAATTTTAGCGGTGCTGATCTAAGCAATGCAAAACTTAGGGGCGGAATTTTATTTCATGTGAATTTTCGAGGTGCTGATTTGAGAGGTGCTGATTTAACCGAAGCCAAAATCTGGGATGCTGATATGTATGGGGCAGATATACGAGGTGCTGATTTGAGAGGTGCTGATTTATTTAATACAAATATGAAAAGCAGTAACTTGAGCAATGCTGATCTCAGCGGTGCATATTTGAAAAATAATGATTTTACTGGAGCTATTATGGAAAATACTAAATTTTCAAACACCAAATATGATAAAAAAACAATTGGTACAATATCTGACAGTAATTCAAAATTAAGATTAAAGGATCAAGGAATTTTGTGGTAAATTAGAATCAATTTATTTTCTATATCTATTTTCTTTTTTTTAATTCTTTTAATTTTTGTCTTTTTCTTTGTTGCTCTAAATTCAAAATAATGTATGTCTTCCCTGTTTCGCAGAGTTTCATTTCTCCACTTTTTTGATCATGAACAGATTCAACAGATCCTTCATCCAATAGTTCTCCAACGATTTCCCAGGCGCGGTCTTGTGAAATTTCAAATTTGTAAGACAGTGTGGATACTTTGGTATAATACCCATTTCTTGAATTACGTATAACAAAATCCTTGATTTTTTCTTCTGTTGTCTGAGGTTTTGTCCTACTTTCAAACTTTCTATTTCTTTTTTTGTAAAATGACATTTGATTTATTTTTGTAATTCGTAGTATTTTAGGACTGGCATTCCAAAATTTCTTCTTTGTCCAATTTTGAAAATCTTTCAATTAATGCAAAAATAAGGTATCAAATACCACGGATTATTTCTCATATAGGTTATCCTTGCCATTTGATTTGAGATAGATTCTGCTTCCAAGGTTAGAAGGACAACTTTATTTCACAATATCAAAAATCTTAAATTTACATAACAATGCGAGTAAACATGCCTACCTTAGAAGAAGTTCGAAAAATTTTGGATGATAATGGCATAGCATCCAAGGTACTTCCACCAAATCCTCAGTTAGATTGGATTCTAATCTGTGAGAAATTTAATGGCTCTAAATTGGGTGTAGGAATGGCTCATCTTAAGGGAACCAATACAACAGAATTATTCTTACATATGACTCTTGGAGATGACGTAAAACAAGCTTTTATGAAAAATAATTTTCATAATGATTTCATTAATGAATTTGATATTGTTACTAAAGCACTACCTCACGTATCAGTGATGATCTCGCCTAACCTAAAGTCTATGAAAGCTGTGTCAATTATCAGAAAATTATATGGCGATATAGCGCCCCAACAATTACTTGAATCGGCAAACAAAATCCTTGAAACCGTAGCCTTAGTCTTAGCCCTGATACGAAAACATGGAAACTTATCTTCAAACGAAGTTATTCAGCAGGACTCTAGTTTTTATGCCTAAGTTGCATCATTAGTGAAATTAACTTTGGAAATGTTGCTCGCAAACCATTTACATCTTAAATGCCCCTTTTTTACCTAAAACCGAGTAATTGTTATAAATTACCTTAGATTACCAAAGAAAAAACATGGCTCAAACTAAACCCATTATTGACATTGTAAACGTTGTAGCCTCTGCTACCATTGACCAAAAACTGGATCTAAATGAAATTACTAGAAAATTCCCAGATGTAGAATATCATCCTGAACAATTTCCCGGAGCTGTATTTAGATTAAAAAACCCCAAAACCGCAACTCTTCTTTTCAGCTCTGGAAAGATGGTCTGCACAGGATCAAAGTCTGAAGAATTGGCAGTAAAGGCAGTTAACACGGTAGTCCAAAAATTAAGAAAAGGGGGAATTAAAATTAAAAAGAACGCAGTAGTTACAGTCCAGAACATTGTCTCCTCAATCAATCTTCAAGGCAGAGTACATTTGGAAAAAGCCGCAAGAACCTTGCCCCGAAGCATGTATGAACCAGAACAGTTTCCAGGACTCATTCACAGAATGCTTGATCCTAAAACCGTAATTCTGGTATTCTCGTCAGGAAAACTTGTTTGCACTGGAGGTAAAACAAAAGAAGATGTTTATCGTTCAGTTAATCTTCTTCACAACTTGCTTGAAGAGAAAGGTCTAATGATTTACGATTAACTCGTAGAAGATGTTTGGAAAAAAAACTCCCAAAGAGTAAAAGATTTGAAAATTAAATAAAAATTATTTGTGAATTTTATCATGAACTCTTTTTTTATCACGACATATTCCACAAAAGTAATTTTTCTTAAAGTTTTCAACTTCAAGCAAAAAGGAATGAGAACCAAAGTATTTTTCAGATGTCAACATACCACCAGGAACTTTTTTTCCACATTTAGTACAGTTTAGATTCAAATTAAATCTAATTGTAGGCTCGCTGTCATTTATTTTTCCTATTATCACATTCTTTCTTATCATTTTTTGATATATACAATTAATCTTTTGAATAATTACCTCTTGAAATCTCATAATTCCTGTTACAAGTAAGGAAGGAAATATAAGATAAATTTCCAATTCCATTAAAAATCTTATTTGATCAAAAGTCATCCTGAAAATTATTTTAAATTTTTTAACTACTTTTCTGGTTTTTATTGCGTTGAAAATCATTCAAAGAAAAATAAACAAAAAATCGATTTTTGTTATTTAAATATTTAAAAATATAAGATTCAGGAAGCAGATGGTATAAAAATTGATAAGGCCAAGCTGAAAAAGAAATAAAATGACAGAATTTATTCACAAACCCTACAACACTGTCTATGTTCGAGACATGATAAAAATGAGCCTTGATGACCTGCTTAGCATGATGTCCACTCTTGAATCTGGCATTGCGTATTGGGCCGATGGCGTAATCTTTGCAAGTTTTGCAATGACTGATTCAGAAGAATTAGCAAAAAAAGAGATTCAAGGTGAAACATATCTTGATAAAATTGTTTTTGCAAAATATGAAAAATATACTAAAACTGCTAAATTATCTACCAACATAGAAATCAACATTCTAAATGTACAAACAAGTCACCTCTATCGAAATTTGGTTGCATGGTTGAAAACACAGCCAATATGGAATGAATAGGATAAATTTTAAACTCTTTTCGAATCGCAACTCTTAATTTAATAGATTCACTAGCCAAAATGAAAAATAGTGGAAATTACTGGTGAGGATAGAATTGAGTTAGAAAATTTACTAAAAATTGCAACTAGTCAAATACCAAAATATTTCAATGTGATAAATTCAGTAAAAAAAAATTGGCAGATTAAGGATATTAATGAATTTATTTTCGGCATGGTATTTGAAAAATATATTCACGAATCTGGCCAATACCTATCAAACAAGGGAATAGACGAAAACCAACCAAATTCAATTGAAAGCACTATGGAGGCCTATAATACAGGAATTGAGATCTTCAGCGATAAAGTTCTTGATATTAAGCGACAAATTCAAGAAAATTAATCACGAATAGTCCATAATTTCACGATTAGATAGGCTACATATTTTAATTAAATATACACAAAGAGAGTAATGGAATTTTTTCAGGAATACGAGCCAGATATTGAAAAACCCATCGTTATTGCCGCCATGCAAGACATGGGCAATGTAGGAAGCATAGTAGTTAATTTTATCAACGATAGTTTGCATACTAAAAAATTCAGAACAGCAAAAAGTCAATTTCCGACCTACGTCATAGATAACGGAGGATATATTGATGTTCCAACAGAGAGTTGGGAGTACAAATTTACCGATGGATTAATTATATTTGGAGGAGGAACAGGCCAACCACAAAACAATCAAGAACTTAATTCGTTATGTCAAGATGTAATTGATATTTCAAAAAAGTATTCGGCAAAATTTATCTACACACTAGGTGGGTTTCATACTAATAGATCACTGAACCAAAATCCCAAAACATTCGTTACCGCGACCTCAAAGGAAATAACAAAACAAATGCAGGATCTGGGAATTGAAACAACGCCACATAAATCAATTATCACAGGTTTTAATGGATTAATTTTGGGATTTGCCAAACAAAATGAGATTCATGGTATTGGGATGTATGGTGAACTAAATGAACCAAAAATTCCACAATACAGGGCGGCAATTTCCATAATCAAAACTTTGGAAAAACTAACATATAGAAAACTTGGGAACACGACTAGCCTAGAATTAATGGCTCAAGAATTTGAAAAAAGTTTCTAGTGATATTCTCATTTTTATTATTAAATGTCATTTATGATATTCAGATCCACAATCACCAACAATCTCAAAAAGATCTTTTGATTTTTCGGTAACAGATTTTATCATCAATGTATCCTCCGAATCCAAATGTAAGCCAAATGCCCTAGAATTATCATCCTTGTGTTCTGAGATTCCTAGCCTTGCACCAATAATCACTCCTGCAACTGTGGGTTTTTCCAAAATGAATGATGTTGCGACATTTGCAATACTGCATCCGTGTTTCTCTGAAATTTGGAGTAATTTTTGCAACAGTTCTTGGAATAACTCCCATCCGCCCCAGGCATTTATCATGTTATAGTATTTTTTTAGGCTTGCAGTAGTAAGATCACCTCGATTAGGTTCCGGAGAATTTAGATATTTTTCGGAGAAAAATCCTCCAAGTAAAGTACCATATGATAATAGATGAATACCGTGTTTTTGACAAAATGGGATCATTAATTTTTCTGGTCTTTGATCTAAAATAGAATACTGGACTTGGCTAGAAATTATTTCTAGTCCTTGTTCTTTTATTATCTCTAATCGTTCTGTATCAAAGTTTGTTAATCCTACGTGTTTTACTTTACCTTTATCTCGTAGGTTTGATAAATGAATGAGGGCATCAATGTAACTTGGATTATTATAATCCCACCAGTGAAATTGAATCAAATCAAGACAATCGGTTTTCATTTTTTCTAGGGATTTGTCGATATAATATTCTACAATGCTTTTAGTCATTGGTCCCGGATTTGGAACAAATTTTGTTAGTGCTTGAGAGTTTTTTAATTCGTCTTTTCCGTTTATTTTTTCAAGTTTTTTTCTAAACTCTCCAATGAATGATTCTGCAGGACCGTAAATGTCTGCCAAGTCCCAGGTTGTAAATCCTGAATCATGATACTTTATCATTTCATTGATTGCCTTTTCAGGATCAATATCCCCATGAGCACCTGACACTTGCCACATACCGTTTAGTATTCGAGATATTGAGAAATCATTAGCCATTTCTTTTTTTAATTCAATCATAAAATGACTGAGCAATTGTTGTTAAAAAACATCTTAAAGCTATGATTTGTTAATTAAAACATACGATGAATTCTACCTAACTAATCAGAATAAATGCTCAAATATTCTATTTTTTGGGATAGGTTTTAACGAGTTTATCGACTGTCAGTAAAAATAATATTCCCTTTTTTGTGCGTAAAAAGTACGGACTAATCCACGTTATAATGCAGAATATGTTGAGTTGGGTTTTTTGTTCCATTTCGTAATTAAAAAACGTTTTTTATCCAGACGTCGGATGTGGACTTTCTCTAAAGATAAATTTGCAGAAGAATACCTGGAATCTTTTGATTCATTCAGGACAGATGGCTCGCGCAAATGTATTGGTTTTTCTTGAAAATAATTAAAATGATTATTTGAAACTGATAATTCATGAATTTTACATGTACAACCTGGATCCCTCATTGTTTTACCCGCACAAGTACAGTCTTTACATCCATATTTCATATTACAAAGTTGCTGCAGGATGGTATAATCCCAAGTGTGTAATTTTGAGACACACCCTTCCCAGAAAATAATTTCAAATTAACCAATACCAGGAAAACAAGGAAGCATTGGTGTCATTTTTTCATTTTAGATCGAAGTTCTATGAGGTATTCATTTTCAGCCATCAATTTCAAGATGTCATCAAGGGTAAACCCAATACTTGTGGCGGTTTTTTCAATTTGCCCAAGCACATCCTGTGAAATTGTCTTGGTTACACCTACCTTATCGAACCATGCGGTATCAGGTATTTTTCTCAACTCTTTATAGAATTTCTCCTCTGATTGTACCACATAACTGTAAACTCCTTCTCCTATGATATAGTCGGTAACTTTCATATCACATTTTTCAAACATCTTGATTTCGGTTTTGCAGTTTATCTCAGACCACGGTTCTGCCATTTCATGGTCAACAATTATGCGCATCCCCTTTCGTCCATCCAGAAACATGGATGAATTAGAATCATGCATGTATTTTATTTTCAGTCTCTTCTCAAGAACAGCAAAGTCAATGTCAGGAGAATCCTTTCTAATCATTCCTAGGAAATAATTAGACATCTCGTCTGTCATCTTATCCATTTCCTCATCAGACATTTTTGAAAAATAATTTTCTGCAAATTTTGTCGGTATCATTCCACCAGAATTAACAATCAACTGGGAGTTTTCCTGGTCGGGTTTTGAGTCTCTTTCCTTTCTTGATTCAAACCATGCATATTTTGTCTGGCTGCAACTGTGGGGTTCATCCTTTGGGCATGTGCAGGTCATGAATGTTGTATTACCTCAAAATTCAAAGAATTCCTATAATGTTTTATTGAATTTGACACTATTCTTTCGCCTTCGCAGAAACGTTATCATCGTAAAGATAAAAGTTAGATCCCAAAATAAAACAGGTATTGAAAGAAAACTGGGCAAACTTGAATGGACTAAAAATAAGATACCTTGAATCTGGAAAAGGAAATGATAGACATGTTTTATTTATTCATGGTCTTGGATCTTCAGCAGACAGATGGCTTGGTATCCCTGATGTCTTATCAACAAATTTCCATACAATAGCTCTTGATTTGCCAGGTTTTGGTAAAAGTGACAAACCTGCAACTATGGAATATACAATTGAAAATTTTAGAGAAACCATAGTAGATTTCATAAACGAGCTTGCCATCAATGATGGCAAAACAAGTATTGTAGGCCACTCCTTGGGGGGCTACATTGCAGCAGAAGTAACTATAGAAAACAAAAACCTGGTAGAAAGGTTGGTGCTAATAGACTCTTCAGGGATGTTAAAAAAACTAACACCCTTGTTGGAAGAATATCTCATGGCGACAATTGATCCTACAAAGGAAAAAGTAAGAAAAGTTTTTGAGCAGATGGTAGCTGTTCCGACAAGAATCCCATCAAAACTAGTCGAAGGGTTTATCGCAAGAATAAACTTACCAAACGCAAAATATGCATTCAAGTCAACTCTTGAAAACAGTGCCAACACCCAGATAGGACTTGGAAGGCTTAAGCTAATTGACAATATACCAACTCTGATTCTTTGGGGAAGTGAAGATAAGGTGATTCCTCTCGAGCATTCAAAACTCTTCAACGAAAGTATTTCAAAGTCACATATTGAAATTATTTCAGATGCAGGCCATGCACCTTTTGCTGAAAAACCTGATAAAGTATGTGAAATATTACGTAATTTCTTAACATGAATATCAAATTTAACACGATAAAGTTTTTCATCAGCACATGACCCAACATCTTCACATCTAGCGTTTTATCTCATAATATTCCACTGTATGAGTAAACTGTCTGTTATAATCAACTTCTCTCCAGAATTTTTCTTCGTCAATTTCCTTTCCTTCTGTAATCCATACGTTTAGAACTTTTCGCATAAACAATTGC
>JADFOW010000013.1:22127-29548 GCA_022562615.1 Nitrososphaerota archaeon | reverse complement strand
GATAAACCTGAAGATGAAGCTCTTGCTTTACCAAAGACCACATCGTAGATATCATCTCCCACAATCACTTCTCCTGAAACGATCTTAAACTTTGATGTATTTGGGGTTGTGACTTGGTTTTCCATAAATAATTGTCCTGACATTTCAGTTGTTACAGATTCATCATAAATTGATAAGGCGATTCCCTCAAAGGAAATAACATAAGAGTTTGTTACAACATCTGCCGTTGAAATATTGCCATAATATTCTCCTGACTCATATTTTTCAAGTAAAGATTGAAGTCTTTTCTCTAAATTATCAATTTGTTGTTCTAGTTTTTCGATGAGTCTCTCAGCTCTCTCTAATGCCTTTGATTCTTTTTGGGATGTTCCTTCAGCTAATCTTAATTCTTTTTTAGCTTGAAGATCTTCTAGATCTTCCAAGTTTGGTGATCCACATGGTCCCGATGTATCGCCATCATGATTAGCAAAGTGTGCCCTGACTGCTGGTTTGCCAATTGTGATTGTGTGGGCATTTCCTGGATTTCCAGGTGGGACGTGGCAGATGGTTGTTGTATTTGATGTGGTTATTACTATACCGTTACCAAATTCTTGAATATCTTCTCTTAATTCCTTAGCATCTTTCCTATCTTGTTCTCTTGCATCCTTTGTAGCGTCTCTAGCTTCTTTTGCAGCTTCCTTATCAGGCTTCTCTGCAAATGCCACATCTGAAAAAGATGCAGTGTTTACAATTAGACCTAAAACAATTATTGACATGAAAATAAATTTAATTTTGATGCTCACAAATGATCGCAAGGTTGATTGTATTTATGTCTGTGTTTGTGTTTGTGTAACATGAATTTTTGACAACCAATCCAATTCTGTTCATGATTATATTTTATCTATGTAGAATCTTAGATATTTTGATAATTATTAAAATTGAAAATTTATTATTTCATTTTTTTAATTCTTCACAAATCATTGAAATGAACAAATCATTCGTGTTGCTTTTAAATAAAAAATCATATCTACAGATATGACAAGTTTCAATAATGAATGTTGGGAAGAAGTTAGAGGTTTATCGTGGCTTTTTATTGATGAAGAATAATTCTTCTCTGAGGCCGAAAAAATAAACCAAAACTAATTAAAATTTTTTCCCCCTAATCAGAATAATTAGGAAGCTGACCAATGCTGGCTGCATCCTTTACGCAGCGTCGACGGATTCTTCACCGGTAAACCGATGCGATTATCGAGGCGATAGTGAAAATATCGTATCAGCTTCCTGCTTATAATATGTAATAATAGAATAAAAAACAGATCCTTTGCTACTAATTGTGGTAATTATCGTTTAAAAACAACAAAACAGTCACCTAAAATTAAAATAAATGAAAAATTATACTAAAATAATCCACAATAAAATCTAGTTTGGATGCTGATGATGAGCGGAAAAGCCGTCTGACTTTTGATGAGGATTATGAGTAATGAAGCATCTAAATTTCATATTAGTTAATCTTATTTTGCCCGTAATCGTGACTATTTTTTAATAATATGAAATTAGCAGTATTATTTTCAGGAGGAAAAGACAGTACTTACGCTATCCATTTGGCAAAACAACAAGGACATGAGGTTAAATGTCTGTTGAGCGTTTTTCCAAAATCTGAGGAAAGCCACTTACTACATTATCCAAATGTACAATTGACAGGCTTGCAATCTGAATCTATGAAAATTCCACAAATAACAATAGAATCAAGCTCTGATGAAACTAGTACTGAGTTAGAGCTGATGAAAAAGATTTTGCTTAGAGCAAAAGATGAATATCATATTGAAGGAATCATTCATGGAGGAATCAAAAGTATCTTTCAAAAAGATAATTTTGAAAATCTTTGCAATAAACTAAATTTAACATTAATTTCTCCATTATGGGATACTGAACCCAAAAAATACATGAATGATTTAGTCTCTTCCAATTTTGTTTTCATCATTACAAGTGTTTCATCCGATGGCTTGGATGACTTTTGGTTAGGTAAAAAAATTGGGAAAGATGAACTTGAACGTTTACAAACTTTATCGGAAAAATTTGAATTCAATCTAAATTTTGAGGGTGGTGAGGCTGAAACATTTGTACTAAATTGCCCTTTATTTTCACATCCAATTAAAATTGTTGATGGGAAAAAAATTTGGGATGGCTATAGAGGAAGATTTGAAATAGTAGATGCGAGGCTAGATTACGATGCTAGATAATCTAAAGACCAACCTTCGAAGTGCGATTAAGAAAATTGTAAAATCCTCAGGAATAGATGAAGAACTTATCAAAGAATTATCAAAAGACGTCCAAAGAGCCTTATTACAATCCGATGTCAATGTACGATTAGTATTAGAGATTTCAAAAAATCTTGAGAAGCGTTCCCTAAACGAAACCCCCCCACCTGGACTTTCAAGAAAAGATCATATTGTAAAGATTCTATATGATGAACTTTCCAAATTACTTGGAAATGAGACTGAATTTAATTTCCAACCTGGAAAACAAAACAAGGTAATTCTAGTCGGAATTCAAGGAAGTGGTAAAACGACTATTACATCCAAACTTGCAAAGTTCCTAACAAAACAAGGATATTCTGTAGGTGTTATAGGATCTGATACCTATCGACCCGGAGCACTTGTTCAATTACGGACAATGTGTGAAAAATCAAATGTGGAAGTGTACGGAGAAGAAAATAGCAAAGATTCACCTGAAATTATTAAAAAGGGATTGAAACATTTTGAAAAATTACCCTTGGATATTATTTTGATTGATACTGCAGGACGACACAAACAAGAGCAAGACCTTTTAGATGAAATGGAAAGAATCAATAAAGTTACTGATCCTGATTTAGTTTTACTTGTTATTGATGGAACCATTGGCCAGCAGTGTTTCAGTCAAGCCGAAGCATTTCACAAGACCATACCGGTTGGCGGAATTATCGTCACAAAATTAGATAGTTCTGCTAAAGGTGGAGGGGCAATTGCTGCATCTGCTGCTACTGGCGCCCAAATCATGTATATTGGAACAGGGGAAAGAATTGATGATTTAGAGAAATTCTCTCCAACTAGATTTGTTGGAAGACTACTTGGCATGGGGGATATTCAAGCTGTTTTGGATCTTGCTAAAAGACTAGAAGATGAAGGTGATGATGTACGATTAAAACGAATTTCAAGTGGCAAAATGAACATGGAGGATTTTTTCTACCAGCTAGAAGAAGTTACGAAGGTTGGATCTTTACGAGGATTTCTTGATAATATGCCTGGCCTTTCAGGTATGGTAAAAGATGATCAGCTTGATCAAATGGAGGGAAGAATCTCAAAATGGAGGTTCATTATTCAAAGTATGACAAAGAAAGAAAAAGCAGATCCAGATTTGTTGAATTCATCTCGAATAAAAAGAATAGCACGAGGTTCTGGATGGTCAGAGCATGAAGTAAAAGAGCTGGTCAAAAACTACAAAAATTCCAAAAACATGATGAAGGCATCTAAAGGAAGGCAGATGCAAGGAACCCTTCGCCGAATGGGCTTTGGATAGAATTTTACCTTCTTTATCTTTTGAAATAAATCATGCCAAGCATTAAAGAAGTATCTCCTATTGCAAACCAAATTATAAAAAAATACTTCCTATGTGATAGCTGCCTTGGCAGATTATTTTCGAAAAAACTGAATTTATCATCTAATATGTTATTAGGAAAAAAATTAAAACAAAATACTTCCCCTTCCTCAAAAAAATGCTATATTTGTAAAAATCTGTTGGATAATCTTGCACCCTATTTGAAATTAATGCTAGAGTCAACATCGAAATATGGTTTTTCCTCTTTTGTTGTTGGAACAATATTAAAACCATCAATAATTGATCGAGATGATTATATAAGATCAAAATTTCGGTTACGTGGAATTGATAGTGTTAAAACTGATATTACACATGAACTGTCAAAACAATTTGCAAGAAAAACAAAAAAAAATTTAGAATTTTTGGATCCGGAGGTTACTTTTACTGTAAACTTTAAAGAAAAAACATGCCAATTACGTTCAAAACAAATTTCGTTACAAGGAAGATATAATAAAATCAAAAGAGGTTTTCCCCAAAAACAAAAATCTTGTGAAAATTGTTTGGGGAAAGGTTGTAGAACTTGTGATTTTCATGGACTTACTGATTATGATAGTGTAGAAGGAAAAATTTCTAAATTCCTTTTTAGTAAATTTGGGGGAACTATTGCTAAATTCACTTGGATAGGTGGAGAAGATAAATCTAGCCTTGTTTTGGGTTCAGGGAGACCTTTTTTTGTTCGAATTAAAAATCCGATTAAGCAAAAAGATAGATTGCCAAAAATCTTTAAAACCAATTCTGTGATTATCCATAACTGTAAAATAATTCCTAAAGTTCCAAAAAAACCTCTTACCTTTAGATCCATTATTGAAATTAAAGTTATCACAGAAGAGGAAATTCAATCATCCAGCCTTAAAAAATTAAAAAAACACCTAGCAAGTCCAATTGTGATATATGGAAATTCTGGAAAAAGGTCAGAAAAAAAAATTTTTAACGTGCAATACCAAAAAAACTCTAAAAATAAATTTACCTTGGTTGTAAAAGCTGAGGGCGGATTTCCTGTTAAGCGATTTGTGATAGGGGATGATGTAGTGCCTGGAGTCAGTCAAATAATTGATAATAATTGTAAATGTGAAGAATTTGATTTTCATGAAATTAAAATGACAACAAATAACTAGTGTATCTGGCATGGATGTTTATGCCATTAAGAAAAAGAGGTAAACATGTTAGACGTGCAGATCAAACTGCACATCGTAGAAAAATAAAACAATCAAAACGTGGAAAACCAAAATCTAGATAAATCTACATTTTTACAATCATTTTACTTAGGAGGGTATATTGGATCCATTAATTAGATTTAAAGAAGCACACCTTAAAGGATTAATTTCTGAAGATGTTTATGATCTGGTTATAAGACGCTTTCCAATTACAGTCCAGGGAATTAATCGCATTGAGAAAGCCTCAGAAATACCATATCCTGTGGCTTATGTTGAACCATCTGTTGTAGTCTCATCGCCTAACCCTAATTCTTATGAATTTGGAATTTTGTTTGCTCGTACAATTCCTGTGATGTTAGAAGACAAGTTCCAAGTTGTAATTCAAATTTCCGCACCACTAGTTGCCTATGGTCTTAAGGGAACAATTCATGCAATATTGGCGCATGAATTTTTACACTATATTGAACTAATACATAAAATATCTAAAATGGATTTGCTTTCTGACGAAATCTCAGGAAATTTATTTGAGAATGTTTATGCAGACGAAACCAGATTGATTGAACCACGTGCAGTGTTTAAAGATCGAACCCTACTAGACCATATTACAAAGAGATTTCCTTCTGGATTTCGTGACTATAAGCTAGAAAATAAAGTGATAAAATATTGGATTGATAAAAATCTCCCAAAAACCAATGTTGCACTTGATACTAATACGGTAAAACTTTCGATCGAATCACTTTCTAAAATCAAATTTGATCCAGATTTCTTAAAAAAAATTAATGAGCTACAACAAAAGAGTGGTAAAATTCGTAAAAAGAAACTTTATTGACTAAAATTCAATTATTCTAGATTTGACTCGAATATTTTCTGGCTAATCAAAAGGTCTTAATTTTACTTATTCTGAGATAAAATATGTCTTCTTTTGATATTGATTGGAGGGGAAATTTTTATGGAATTTACTGGGCATACGAAAAAGATAGATTAGTAGTTTCAACAGTATTTGAGAATAAAGAAGAAGCCCTTCAATTAGCTGAAGAAGTTGAAACTTGGAGTGATAAATTTACCAGAATGACCATAATAGAAAAAAATAATGACGAGTATGCAATTTGCTGTTATCAGGACCCACAAATTTCAAAAAGTAAAAAAAATTTAGGTCTTTATCGTTCAGGAATGAGACAAGCAAATGGGTATGACCAAGTAAAACCAATGATTGAGGAAAGATCTCCTCTCCTTCAAATTACTTATGCGGCCGATGTAAGGGTCATCAGTACATATGAGCAATTATCTAGGTTTGTTCCAATAAGAAAGTGTAGGATAATCAAAGAGTCTGATTTAAAAAAACAGGAATATTTTTTTGAAAAACAAGCCCATGAAAAAAATTTAAAGCAAAATAGGTAGAGATTACAGTTGTCACAAAATAACCTCGAATCCAAAATTATTTTTTCTGCAGATAAATTACATGTTCATCGTTGGCCTCATGACTCTCCTATTTGGAGCAAATCTACAAAGGAGATGGTGGATCTTGATCTGAATAAAAATACAGAAAAAAAGCAAATAATGATCAAAGACCAATTAATTAGAATTAATGATTATGAATTTGATAAAATAAAAAAAGTTGGTGTTACTGTACCCTTGTTCAAAAAAGAAACCACAATGGTGTTTGAGGGTCATTTTGGAGATTCTGACGCGCATGTACATATTACAACAAAATCTCAAAACTATCTTGAAATATTCAATAAACTAATGTCTTGGAAAAATAGATGTTTTCCTGACTCATTTTAGAGCAATTTTTTATAGTATTAATTTTTCAATGGTGGATCGACACTATTATTGATAATAATTTTCATATCTCTCTCATTTCTAGGAATGTTCCTATGGATTGTAAAAAAGGATATGTTCATAATTTTGCATGGTTTAAAATTCAATCAAAGAAGATGTGTATTAACTGCGGAATAGAAGAAAAAGCATAGTTCAAACCAACCAACCACGAGAATTAGTCCAAGTTATTATTTTCTTCCCAGCAATCGCATTGCTTCCAAGTACATTTTGGACAATCAAATGGCGTTTCACTAGCTTTACATTCTGAAGGGACACAATGACAACGTGGACATCTAGTTTCCATCGGTAATCCTGAAAATCACGTTTTTGGTATATTTACATTATGTATACGGTTCTGTCAATGACCAAATTTTAAATTAATTTATGTTACAAAAAATCTAAAATTCTAATTAATTTTTGAAAATAATGACCCAATTAGATAATTCAAGAATGGATTACTTGTGATTAGTGGATAAATTCTGTTAGTCCACATTTTCCACAAGTGCGTCGGTCCGTATGTTCAGACATGTAGACTCCCCTACCACATCTAGAACAATTTTTTTTTAGTCTAGTCAATTTGTCTCCATCTATTTTGAAATACTTGTAAATATTAGGACTTGACCCCTTTTTTCCGGCCATTACTCAGATTTTTCCTCTTTGGATTCTTCTGTAGAAACCGCTTCTGATTTTCCTTTTTCACCTTCAGCCGCTTCTGATTTAGCTGATGTCTCTTCTACCTTTTCTGATTTAGCTGATGTCTCTTCTACCTTTTCTGATTTAGCTGATGTCTCTTCTACCTTTTCTGATTTAGCTGATGTCTCTTCTACCTTTTCTGAT
>JADFOW010000013.1:0-22027 GCA_022562615.1 Nitrososphaerota archaeon | reverse complement strand
TTAGCTGATGTCTCTTCTACCTTTTCTGATTTAGCTGATGTCTCTTCTACCTTTTCTGATTTAGCTGATGTCTCTTCTACCTTTTCTGATTTAGCTGATGTCTCTTCTACCTTTTCTGATTTAGCTGGTGTCTCTTCTGTCTTTTCTGGTTCATTTTTTTTGGCTTTTGATTTTTCTAATCTAGAAAATATTGTTGGATCCATGTGTTTTTTAGCTA
Source organism: Nitrososphaerota archaeon (assembly GCA_022562615.1). GTDB lineage: Archaea > Thermoproteota > Nitrososphaeria > Nitrososphaerales > Nitrosopumilaceae > Nitrosomaritimum. The sequence continues at coordinate 21,810 of JADFOW010000013.1, read as the reverse complement.
AAACTTCATCATCATAAACATAGAATGTACCAGTGATTATTGATTTTCCAGAATGATTTCTTAGCCTCAATGGGATAATTACTTTATCACCCAAATTGAATTCCTTGGAAATCATGTCTACTGCCTCAAGTTTTTTGAGTTTTCCAGCTAATCCTGCAAAATTACAGGTAAGTTCTCTTCGCGATAGAAACGTGTTATTTACATCACTAACCGTTTCAATAATCGACATGTATCGAAAATCCTCTCCATATTTCATATAAATCTTGATTGAACGCAGAGAACAAATTTATGAAATAACCCTCAACTAATCTTGTGGCCAGATACATGATTCATCTAAAAAATGATAGGTTTACACCGTCGGACTCGCGGGAACTTATCTACAAAGCAAGAAATTATTGCATAGATATGGATGCCTCGGTACGAGTTGCACGAGTATCTAGCAAATTTGTAGAGTTTGATGTGGAAGTTAAAAAAGAAGAATTAGATTTGATGGTTGAGAAGCTAAGTCCTATTGGGAAACTAGATAATGCAAGGCACATTGTGGAAGAAAATATAGAAAAAGAAATTGGCGTTAAAGATGGGATTTTTTATTTTAACAATGAAAGATTCTGGGAATGTCATGAGGCCTTAGAGGGCGTTTGGAAGAAATGTTATGGTAGGGAAAAAGATATGGTACAAGGAATTATTTTATTGGCCGTAGCGTTTGCTCATTCTCAACAGAATGATTATTCGATCGGTCTTGGAATGCTTGGCCGTGTATTAGAAAAACTAGGTAATTCTCCAGCCTTGTATCATAACATAGATGTTGATAGGATTCGAAGGAAGACTATAGATATGAAAAAATCTAACACTCTAACTAGATTTGAGATTTAATTAAATTGAGAGCAGTTGTAACCACCTCGGCACCCTGCAACATTCCAATACTACCTTTTTTGGCCTGTTCTTCTGTCATTCTAGTCGTTCCATCATTTTTTAAAAAATCTCCTGAAACCAAAACTGGCACAGGATCATCACTGTGACCTTTGTTGATACATGGGGTTGAATGATCTGCAGAAATTAAAATTGCAACTTTGCTTGAATCAATGTTTTCTAATAATGTTTTGAAAAATCTTCGATCAATTTCCTCAATGTTTTTCATTTTTCCTATTGCATCTCCGTCGTGACCGAATTCATCTGGACCTTTTAGATGTACATAAATAGCATTTTGAGTCTCCATTGCCTTTGCTGCAACTCGGGCTTTTTCTTCATAGTCTGTCAATCCTCCTGCTTCAAATGCTTGCATTTTCAGAACCTCTGAAATTCCCAATTCTACTGGCATATCTACAATGCAAGAAAATCTCATTGAATATTTTTCATTGATTGGCGTTACGTCTGGATATTTGTTTCCTGCATCTCTTAGCAATATACAACTTAGTTTTTTCTTGTTTGCGTCTCCCCTTTTTTGATTTATTGGGCTTTCTTTCATTATTTGCAAAGATTGTTCTGTGAATTCATTAACCAAATTAGCTGTTATCTTTGAACTTTCTGATTCTTCTAATGGAAGACATTTCTCGATTCGCATGAAATCCCCGACTGCTTTCGCAACTCCCATTCCATCTACTCGAGCATATGCAGGGTCTGTATTGGTAATTTCTGAGGAAAGATTAATTCCATCTGTTCTTATTCTAACCGTAACTCGATGACCAATAGTTGGTGCTACCACTACTGATGAATTTGGATAAGAAAAACTTATTTTATTTTCAATCTCTTTTGCTATTTCTTTGACATCTTCCCTTTCGATCTGTCTTCCTGCCCTTCTGTCAATAATTGTTCCTTCGTCATTTAATGTGGAAAAATTTCCCCTCAAGGCTAAATCCCCATCTTTAAAATCAATTCCCACCCCTATTGCTTCAATTACACCTCTTCCCACATAATCTGAATGATGGAATTTGTATCCTAACATGTTGAATACTGCTATATCTGATTCTGGGGCTATGCCTTTTCCAACAGAAATTACTTCGCCAATCGAACCATTTTTGGCGATTTTATCAAGATTGGGTGTATTTGCTGCTTGAAGAGGCGTCTTCCCCTCTAAATCTGGATGTGGTAGGTCTCCAACTCCGTCTAATAGAACATAAATTAAATGAACATCAGAATTATTCATGTTGTTTTTCGATTTTTTACCGCTCTCCTTTAAAGCTTCCATAAAAATTTACGATTAATAATTGGAAATTAAATTGAGGGGTATAGCAAATTTAAATTACAAATTTTTTTATGTTTAAATGAAAAAACCATTTACTTACTTGTCCTTATACCAAAATCCATCCATTTTTCATAAATTTAGATCTACGTAAACATTTTAACATGCGTTTTCTGCCATTAAGAATTATGGGTGGCATGAGAAAAGACTATGTTTCTGAACGTTTTATGATAATATCAAAAAAAGATGATAAAGTAATTGACCCAAAAAAAATGCCATTTGCTCCTGGCAATGAATCTATGACAAACCCTTCAGTTCTTTCTTTGGTTGCCAAGGATGGGATGTTACAACGTCTTCAGGATAATGAAGACGACTATGTCAAAAATTGGTCTATTCGAGTTTTTGAAAGTAAAAATCCTGTAGTTTCAATTAATGCCGAAAATTCATACAGTGACAAACCACATTACAGTGAACCAGCATACGGGTATCATTATGTTGTTGTTGCCTCCCCAAAACCAAAAGATACTTTTGCAACAATAGATCCTGAACAATGGTCAAATGTTCTAGTGGTAGTACAAGATAGATTAAGGTGGCTTTACACCCAAAAAGGCGTTACCTATGTTTCAATTTATGGAGATCAAGGCGAGGCAGCTGGAAATAGCAACCCTCACCCCCACTTGAATTTGATAACTTTTTCAACAATTCCACCAATAATAGAATCTGAGGCAGAAGCATCTCATAATATTTTAAATGAAAAAGGAGTCTGCGTAATGTGCCAAACTATTAACGTTGAAACTGGTAGCCCAAGACAAGTCCTCCAAACTGAGGGGTTTATTGCATTTTGTCCTTGGGCTTCATCGCATCCTTATGAATTTTGGATTGTGCCAAAAAAACATATTACTAGTTTTTCTAAAATTACACAAAAGGAAATCAATGATTTGTCGCTTATCTTAAGATCGACATTAGGAGGACTATCAAAAACAATCAAAAATGTTTCATATAATATGGTATTTCATTTATCTCCTGAAAAGAAGAACAGCCGACAGATTCATTGGCATATTGAAGTTTATCCAATTACAAAGCCTTGGTCTGGCTTAGAACGTGGATACGGAATTTTCTTAAATGATGTTTCTCCAGAGCAGACTGCAGAAAAGCTTGGTGCTGCTTGTAGAAAAGAGTTGGCCAACCTAGTTGGAATTACCTAAATTTTTTTGAATGGTTTATTTATCAACCGAATTGGGTAAACATCATGGGAATTGAAAAGTGGACTGCCGGTGTTAGCTTGGCTTTATTTTTTATGTTTATTGGAGAAATGATTTCAATTTACATATTTATGATTGACGTTCCCAAAGATTTTGAATTTGGCTTAAGCTTTGATGCAGATCCTAAAATCTTGCAGTTCATTTCAATCGGGTTTGCACCAGCATCAGTTATGCTTGGTCTTTCCTATTTGATGGCTAGACGTTATGGCTCAAAACCTATTGGTTATCTCATAATTGCAGGAGGAGTGGTTGTGATTATTGGAATGGTATATTGTTATACTCTAGTAGATAAGATTGACGAAGTTTTCATATCAGATACCGTCATCTACACTCCAATCGCCTTCATGATCTTGTCAATTCCTGTTATGTTAGTCGGGGTTTCCCTGTTAAAAACAAAAAAGAAGAGACCAAAAAAAGAGTATTTCTAGAGATGATCAAATCTTAATGCATTTGCATTATGCTTAAAGCCTATTTTTTCATAAAATGGCTTTACATTATCTGTACAATCTAGAATTGTTTTATAACATCTCTTTGTTTTTGCACTTTCTAACAGGTATCTAATGATTTTCTCACCTATCTTTTGACCTTGATAGTTTTTATCAACAACTACATCTTCAATATGCCCAACAATACCACCATTGTGTATGAATTTAGATTCTAGCAACAGAGTAGCAGCTCCGACTATTTTTTCATCTTTTAGTGCCACAACAATTATGTGATCTGGATTATTTTCAATTTTATCAAAAATCTTATCTGCCATATTTTTTTCGATGTTGCTTGCTTGACGAAGGGAATCTAAAGTGGTTAAAAATCCCTTCCATAGATCTTCTTTTTGTAGTTCTCTGATAATGATATTGTCCATTTTTTAACTAAATTCTTCCAAGCTTTTGAATAAATTCATCGTTTGCTTTTATGTATGATTCTTTATTTCCAATATCTACGAATCCATTTTTACCGGTAAAACTATTGACTAATTTTTTCTTTGTCATGACTTTATTAATTACGTCATCCATTCCAAACGGTTTATTTTTAGGAATAAATTTCATAATATCAGACTCCATAACATAGCAGCCCATGTTGATATCTACTTTAATTTCTGGTTTCTCATTCCATGCTATGACTTTGTTATTTTTTGTAGTCTTAATTACTCCATAAGGTAAATTAGTTTTGTATTGATGCAAACTCATTGTCACAAACGATTTTTTTTGTCTGTGTTGTCTTATCATATTACCTAAGTTAAAACCATAAATTGAATCACCATACATACAAACAAAAGTATCGTTGATGAATTTTTCTGCTGTTTTTAGCTGTCCTGCTGTTGCAAGAGGTTTGTTAGATATTGCATACTCAATATTTACTCCAAATCTTTTACCATCTTCAAAGTAATCTTCAATTGTTTTTCGTAGGTAGCTTACACATATGACAATAGATTTTACTCCATTTTTCTTAGACCACTCTATCAAATGTTCCAAAATGGGTTTTTCGCCTAGGGGTAACATAGGTTTTGGAAGAAATGTAGTATATGGCTGTAACCTGGTCCCTAGACCACCTGCTAAAATAACTGCTTTCACAAAATTTCTTTGATTTTTCACTATTTATGTTGGAGTGTGGGTTTGAAACATACCCAATTTACAAAAATATTTTAGAAATTTTTTCAATAATAGAATTAGGGTTGGTTCCAAAAATCATTATCATGGGTTCTTTTCCAAAATCTCCTTTGTGAAAAATTGCATCTGGTGCTTCTTTGGAATCTTTTAGAACACTGTCTATTCCCCATTCAATTGATGATCCTTCCTTATTTTTGATCATTTTGGGTTCTCTAATTCTTTCATAATTTTTTACTGTTAAATTATTTTTTTCTAATTTGGTAATTGTTTCTTTTTGAAATTTGAGATTGATTGCTGAGCGAATGTGGGGAAATTTTTTATTCAATGTAAGTACCGCCGTTGCAACATGTTTTGATCCCCCATATTCCAAGTTTCCTGCTTGAGTTACGTTAGTTCCTGTTTTTACAATTCGTCCAGAAATTCCTAGGACATCCTTAATTGATTTGGGAGATTTTTTTGAAAACACAAAATTTGTTTGACATTCAGGGATTCTTTTTGAAATGTTTTTTATTTTAATGAATTTGTTTATGGCCCTAGATAATTCTAAATATATGCTATCGAATTTTTTTTGTGTTATTGCAAGTCCTTTTCCTACTTTTTCCGCATCTCTGATTGAATCAAAACTAAATTCATGTGCAAATTTTGCTGATTCTAATATTGATTTACCATTAGCCAATGAAAATATCATTGATGCAGAATAGTTACATCCACTACCGTGGTTACTTATTTTCAGCTTTTTATTTTTAATTAATTCCTGATTTTTTTCAGTCATTATAAAATCAAATATGTAATTTTTCTTTAATTCTAATCCTGTTATTACAACGTTTTTGGCTCCCATTTCTTGAATTATTTTGGCTGCCTTTTGAAGAGAGTTTTTTGAATTTACTTTGATTTTTGAGATGTATTCAGCCTCAAATCTATTTGGAGTAATGACAGTAGCAATGGGTATCAAATATTTTTTAAAATCATTTATTGCCGACTTTTGGATCATAATTCCACCAGTAGTTGATTTTATGACCGGATCTACTACTATTGGAATTGATAGTTTCTTTAATGCATTATAAATTATTTTAATTATTTCAGAATTGTATACCATACCAATTTTTATTCCGTCTATAACAAAATCTGAAAAAATTAAATCCATTTGGTTTTTTAAAATTTTTTTTGAAACGGGTTGTATCATTCCAAATTTTGAAGTATTTTGACTTGTTATGGTAGTAATCACTGTTAACCCATGTGTATTTAACGAGGCAAATGTTTTCACATCACTTTGAATTCCTGCACCTGAGGAAGGATCAGATCCTCCAATTGAAAGTAGGTTCATGATATTTATCTAAAACTTGTACTAATTTGTTTATCTTTTGTACAGGATAAATTTTTCAAATGGTAACTAGTGCCTGATTTTATTTTTTCAAACATGATTTAAAGTAAAAAGATTAAATTCGCTTTAGTTTGAATAAAAAATCCTTTTGACCGGCGATTCACCTAAAGAGATTTGTTGTACCTCATGTATACTTTCAATGCAATACCAAACCAAAGCTAATGAAATATTTCCTTGATTGTGTTTTCAGTGAGGAAAAAATATTTAGTATTTGAAAGTCTTGGTGATTTTGCCGTTGAGAAAACATGGAAGTCTCCAAAATGAGGGAGAAGAAGTGGCTGGGGACAATTATTTTTATAAGAAATTAGTTTTTATTTTTAGAATTTATTCTTAAAGTTTGGTCTATTTACAAAGAATCAATAAACCTGGTAAATCTCTTAATTCATACACTAACGGTCTCAGTTTAGGTGTGATTTGGTCATTTTAGACAATTATTTTAGAAAAAATAACATCCAAAACCATTTTTTTGATTATTGCAATTTCAGGATATTTGTTGAATGCAATCTTCTGAGCAATATTCGTCTTTCAAACTTTGGAATTCTCTTCCGCAATGCTTGCACTCTCTAACCGTTCTCATAATCCCTTTATTCTTTTTCTAACATATAAGAACGATCATTTTTGTTATTATAGTGATAAGAATTTTTCTTATCGATCGGTATATTTAGTTAATTTTCATGATTCTTTAAATCAGGTTAAAACATAGAATGATTATGAGCACACAAATGAGTTCAGCACGTAGAGGAGTCGCCACCGAAGAAATGAAACAAGTTGCAAAGGATGAAGATGTCACCCTTGATTGGCTGATTCCAAAAATAGCTAAAGGCTCCATAATTATTCCAAGTAACAATGAAAGAAAACAGAAAATTCACAATGTGGGAATTGGTAAGGGTCTTAAAACAAAGGTAAATGTAAACATTGGAACCTCTACCCTAAATGTAAATCTTGAAGAGGAAATTGAAAAAGCAAAGATTGCATTAAAATATCATGCAGATACAATTATGGATTTAAGCGATGGGGGTGATATTAAAAAAATTAGACAAACTTTGTTACAAGAAACTCCCATCACATTTGGCACTGTTCCAATCTATGAAGCATATAATTACGGTGTTGAGGTTCTCAAAAATCCATTAAACTTAACTGAAGACGATTTTTTAAATGCTTTTGAAAATAATGTAAAAGATGGTGTTGATTATACAACTATTCATTGTGGGATTACAAAAGATATTGCGAAAAAAATCCTAAAAGTTCAAAGATATGGGGGAATTGTTAGTAAGGGAGGTACCTTAACTGCAGCTTGGATGCTGAAACATGATAAGGAAAATCCATACATAACTCATTATGACTATTTGATTGAATTGGCACGAAAGTATGATGTAACCTTCAGCTTGGGCGATGCATTAAGACCAGGCTCAATTCTTGACTCTCATGACCAATTACAGGTTCAAGAGATGATAAACATGGTAGACCTGACTAAACGGGCACATGAAAAAGATGTTCAGGTAATGATAGAAGGACCAGGACACGTTCCATTAAACGAAGTAGCAGCAAATGTTAGATTGGCAAAATCCCTTATTGGCGATGTTCCATACTATGTTTTAGGTCCCTTGGTGACTGATGTTGCATCAGGTCATGATCACATTGCAAGCGCAATAGGAGCAGCTGTATCTGCAAGTGAAGGCGTCGATCTCTTGTGTTATCTTACTCCCTCCGAACATCTTGCATTGCCAAATGCAGAAGAAGTCAAAGCTGGATTGATCGCATATAGAATAGCTGCACATGCAGCTGATCTTGTTAAGATACGTGAAAAAGCAATAAAGTGGGATATTGCAATGACTGAAGCTAGACGTACACTGGATTGGGAAAAGCAATTGGCTTTATCAATCGATCCAGAAGGTGCTGCTAAAATTCACAGTAGAACAGGACAACATCCTGGAAATAACGTTCCTTGCACGATGTGCGGCGGTGCATGTGTTTACATTATGCTACCTCAGCAAAGATTCTATGAAAAAGAAAAACTACAACAAACTGAATAAAACTTTGTCAATACTTGGAACCGTTTCATAATTTTTTATTTCATTCACTGTAATCCATCTATATTCAGAATTTTCCCAATTGAGTTTAATTATTGGATTTTTTACTTCAAATAAAAATGGAAAAATTTCCCATTCATGATTTTCATATTGGGGGGAACGTACTTTCATTTCCAAAGATGATTTTAGAAATTTAATTTTGTCTTCGGTTATTCCTAACTCTTCAAATATTTCGATTTTTGCTCTTTTTAGAGGTTCCTCATCTCCTTCAATTATTCCGCTTACCCCTGCCCACAATCCTTTCATGGTTTTTACCTTATCACTTCTTTTTAGAAGGAGAAATCTGTCATTATCTTTGATGAAGGAGGTAACTATCCTTGTTGAACGCATATTTGCTAATTCTTCTCAATCGCATTTGCCATTTTTGTAAATTTTTTGTAGGATGTATCCAAATTAGTTTTGGAAGTAAGTCTTTCTTGGCATGCTTTGATGTAACTTAGGACTTCTTCAGTTTTTGATTCTTGAACAGAAGTAAGAAGCCTACCTACATCCTTCCATAGGTCTTCTGCTACTCTTCGAATCTCTGGATTTGAGATAATTGTTTCAATTAATTGTGGAGATTCTGCCATTATGCTTTCTGCAAGAATTTTTTGCACTCTAAATGTACTTCCTGACATTTTTTCAGTTAGGGTCATTTTTTCATCTTTTGAAATAATGTTTGCAAAAACAAGATTTACAAGATGAGTCAGTCCTAGTATCACTGCAATTTTTTTATCATGTTCCACTGTATCAATGGTTACAAAATTTGCTCCTTCAAAAAGTGTTTTTGCAACGGTTAATTCTTTTTTGGCATCTTTTACGGGAACTAAAATGATATTCTGTCCTTTGATTTTTTTTATACCTGGACCAAACATTGGGTGAATACATATTGGATTAATTTTTGCAGGCATTTTTGCCAAGGAAGCTACGACTTTTCCTTTTTGAGACGAAATATCAATTAGAAATGTTCCTCTTTTCATTTCTTTTGCAATTAATCTAATAATTTCTGGAGTTCTTCTTGTAGGGGTACACAACATTACATAATCTGCTTTCAGGATTCCACCAACTAATGAACTTGCTTGTATGATGTCTTTTCCTTTAATTGGATTTTCTTCGTCGTATCCAGTTACTTGAAAATCTTTACTTGCAAAATATTTTGAAAACCATTGGCCCATTTGCCCTCCTGCACCAATAATTGTAATTAATTTCTTCATTGTTTATTTCTCAAATAACCACTTAGTATATTCATTCCTTCTGTTAGTATTTTTTCATTCTGACATGCTGATAATCTGATAAATTTTTTGTAATCTCCAAATCCTTCACCTGGTGCTACTGCTAACCCTTCATCTAAAAGTTTATTGGCAAATTGTACTCCATCAAATCCTTCTTTATTTACTTTAGCAAAAAGGTACATTGCACCATCTGGAACTACAAAATCAAGGTTCATTTCTTTTGCTTTTTCTGACAATAACCTTAATCTTTGCTGTACTGTATTAGTATTATCTGTAGTATCTGCTTCTAAGGCCTTCATGGCTACGTATTGTACGGGTTCTGAAACGTTGGTAAGACACAATGCCTCAAATTTAGACATTTTATCGATGATATCTGGATGTGCGATGGTATATCCAATTCTAAACCCTGTCATGGCATGAGATTTTGAAAATGATTGAGTAATTATACTTTTTTCATAATTATAACAAAGTATGCTTTTCCAATTTACAAATGCATATTGAGAGTAAATCTCATCACTAAGTATGTAGAGATTATTTTTTATCGCAAGATTTACAATTTTATCCTGCAATTTTTCAGGCAGAACTTTTCCAGTTGGATTGTTTGGATAGTTCAAAGCAATTATTTTTGTATTTGAATTGATTGTTTGTTCTATTTGTTCTATTGATGGTTCCCAGTTATCTTCTAATGTTGTATTAATTGTCCTCACTTTAACTCCTGCATGTAATGCGCAATCTTTGTATGCAGGCCAAGCAGGTTCAATAACAATTAATTCATTTCCTGGATTTAGCAAAGTAGTAATTACTGTAAAAATGCCAAACCTTGCTCCGGGATTTACAATAATATTTTCTTGTTTAATGTCGACTTCAAAATTTTTTGAAACATGTTGCGCAAGAGCCTCTCTAAATTGGGGAATTCCTTTCGCTTGACCATATTTCAAAAACCCCTTATCATAAACTTCTCCAAGTGCAGTTTTAACAATTGTTGGTGGTAAAAAATCTGGTTCCCCCACTTCCATGTGAATTATTCTTTTTCCTTTTGATTCAAGTGATTTTGCTTTAAGAAAAATTGATAGATGTGTTTCCTTGTTACTAAATTGTACCTTTACAGATTCGTTTAGAAGAAAATTCAAAAATTTTGTAGCAATTGTTTCATCAAAATTCAATTCCTCGCATAACATAATAATTTTGGTTCGTAGATTATTTTCTCGTGATTCATCGGTAATTACCTTTCCAATATTTTTTTTAATTTCGCCAATCTCCTTGGAAATATCAGTCCTAGTCTTTAGCATCTTTATCATTTCAATAGTTATCTCGTCCATTCTACTACGAAGTTCATTAATTTCAGACATTTTTTTATAAAATAGGGTTAATATGCCCTGCCAAAAGAGCGTGATCCGCTAATGTCAACGCTACAAGAGAATCTACTACAGGTGGTGCCCTTGGAACTACACAGGGATCATGTCTGCCTTGAATTTGTAAAGTTGTAATTTTTTTTGTTTTAATATCAACAGTACTTTGTTTTTTGGCAATTGAAGATGCAGGCTTAAAGGCAATTCTTATTGTTATTGGCATACCATTTGAAAGTCCTCCTAATATACCGCCCGAATTGTTTGTCTTTGTAACAATCTTTCCCCTCTTGATTGTATAAAGATCATTATTTTCAGAGCCAAATAATTTTGAACCTTCAAATCCTGAACCAAATTCTATTCCTTTTACAGATGGTATTGAAAAAATTGCTTTGCTCAAGTCTGATTCTAAGGAACTAAAAATTGGTTCCCCTAATCCCACAGGAACATTTGTTGTAATGGATTCAATTATTCCTCCAAGTGAATCTCCGTTTTTTCTCGCATTCAAAATAGATGATCTCATTTTTTTTGCTATTTTCTCATCAGGACATCGAACATCATTTTTGTAAATTGATTTAGCCATTTTTAGCTCAAACTCTTTTTTCATTGTGATTTTACCAATTTGTGTTGTATAGGAATTAGTTTCTATTCCTAATGTTACTTTGAGAAGTTTTCTGGCAATAGCTCCTCCCATTACATGGGTTGCAGTTAATCTTCCTGAAAATCTTCCTCCTCCTCTAAAATCATTAAAGTGATTATACTTTATCATGGCTGGATAATCTGAATGGCCAGGTCGCAGCTTAGTTTTCAAGTTTTCATAATCTCGAGATTTTTGGTCAGTATTCCAAATCATCAGGGTAATTGGAGCTCCAGTGGTAAATCCTCTAAACACTCCTGAAATAATTTCAACCTTGTCACCTTCTTTTCTTTGAGTTGTGATAAGTGATGTTCCTGGTTTTCTGTAATCTAGCATTTTTTGAATTTCTTTTTCATCGATTTCCAATCCTGCAGGACATCCATCTAAAACGGCACCAATGGCTTTTCCATGACTCTCGCCAAAACTAGTTAAAACCAGACGTTGACCAATAGAATTTCCTGACAATATTTTTCAATAGTAGAGTGGTGCTTATAATTCCTCATCTAATAAAATTCTAAAAATTTGGTTGATCTATTGTTGATCTTGAAATTATTTTTCTAGAAAGTGTGAAAATTATAATAAATACTACTATTTTTTGAAAAAAATTCAAATAGATTTTGAATAATATCATTTTATATTTAAAGTGACAAAACTTGCAAATTCTAACGAGTAATTTGCGCGGCTCTGCGAAAAATATGGGTTATTAACGCAATGGCGTTTTGGGTGAGGAGAAAATTTTTCGCTCTATACAGGGTAGCGCCTTTTAAACCCTTTTGACAATTTTTAAAATTTCCATCATTGAATTGAAAATTTAGCTCCAATTTTTTTCATCTCTACGATGAAATTTGGATAGGATACTTTTACTGATTCAGGGTCTGTAACCGTACAATCTCCCACATACAATCCAGCAATGCAAAATGCCATGAATAATCGATGATCATTTTCTGAATTCAAAGATCCACCCTTGAGATTATTTGATTTAATTAAAACCAATCCGTCTTCTTTTTCTTCTACTCGAATTCCTAACTTGACAAGTTCTCTTGAAACTATTGCAATTCTATCGGTCTCTTTCAGTCTGGCGTGTTTTACATTGACTATTTCAATAGGACTTGGTGTCTTCAAAGATAATATTGCTAGAGGGGGAAGTAAATCCGGAGAGTTACTAAGGTCGAATCTTCCACCATTTAATTTTTCTGGAGATTGAATTGATATCTTATCATCCTTAATCGTTACTTCAACCCCTAACTCCTCTAAAATATCGATAAACACCTCATCTCCTTGAGGTAAATTTCCAATATTTCCTTGAATCACAAAATTTTCTCCACATAACACTGCTGCTGATAATAGTAAAGCAAGACTTGAAAAATCAATTGGAACAGTAAATGTTGACGGTTTGTAAATTTGAGGTGCAATGTTGTATCTTTTGTATGGAATTAATGTTTGAACTTTGACTCCAAAATGTCTCATAGTCGAAATTGTTGCATCAATATATGGCTTTGATACCAAATTCCCTTCAATTACTAAATTTACTCCTTTTTCGGTTAATGGAGCGCTGATCAACAATGCTGAAATAAATTGACTTGAAAAATTCCCAGGAATCTTTACATTTCCTCCCATGATTTTTCCTGTAATCTTGATGGGGGGTTTTCCATCAGTTGAAGAACATTTTGCCCCGATACTTTCTAGTGCATCTAACAACGGTTGCATTGGTCTGTTTTGAAGGCTGAAATCTCCTGTTAAGGTAATTTCCTCAGAAAATAAACTGGCAATTCCTGATGCTATTCTTATTGTGGTTCCTGAGTTTTCTGCATTAATTTCAGGTACTAATGTTCCCTCCCATATTGATTTTTTTACTATGATGGAGGAATCCTTTTCCTCAATTTGAGCTCCAAAGTTTTTGCATGCATTAATTGTTGCCCAAGTATCATCTGAAAACAAAACGTTATCCACTCTGCTATTACTTCCTGCAAGGACACCAAGAAAAATAGCTCGGTGAGTATAGCTCTTGTTTGGGGGACAAACCAAATTTCCTGATAATTTTGATTTTTCGACTTTACAACTCATATACTTCAGCTTGTTTGTTATTTACTTTTGAAACAATTATGTTTCCCTCTAAGGCAGAAAAAACTCTTTTTACGTTATGCTCGTTTCCCTTTTTTACAATTGCTGCTATAGCTGGTCCATTTCCAGAAATCGATGCTGCTATGGCCCCTTTTTCAAGTAAACTTGTTATGATTCTTGGATCTGAATTTAATATTGTTGAGGTTGCTAAACCATTTATTATCATTGCTTCCCAATAATTTGTATTTTTAGCTAATTTCCACGCGTTTAAAAAGACAGAGGATAAGATTTTTAAATTTTTTACATTTCCACGTTTTCGATTAAATGGAACTAAAATTATTGCCCTTAAATTGGCAGGAATTTTTTCTGAACGAATTATTTTTTTCTTGGAATTATCTGTTACATTGAATCCTCCAAAATAACATGAACAGGCATCATCATACGCTCCGGTAATGCTTACTTTCGATTCTATTGACGCGTCCACTCCAGCAAGCAAAATTTGCTGGTCGGTTAATTCTGGTTTGAATATTTTTGCACATGCAAGAGCAACTGCTGAGGATATTGCACTAGAACTTTTTAACCCATACCCGGTTGGGATTTCTGATTCCAAAATTATTGTAATTTTATTTTGCTCTAATTCTTTTTTTGTTAAAATTTTTTCTACAGTTTTATTGATTAGTCGAGAACTAAGAGTTTTATTCTTAGATTGAATAGTGATTCCTTTTCCAGGACTTGTTCCTACTATGGCCTCAACTATGAGAGAAATTCCTAACGTAGCCCCTTTTTGGTTTGCTATGGCACTTACAAGTGATACTGCTCCATGAACAATCGCTTTGGCTTTGGCCATTACACTCCTCCTAATAGGGCTTTTTTCATGGCATTATAAGGTGCTTCCATACCATGCCAAATCTCAAAGGCTCTTACTGCTTGACCCAGAAGCATCTCATAACCGTAAATGATGATGGCGCCTTTTTCCTTTGCATTCTTTAAAAAATTAGTATTTACTGGCAAATATACAATATCATAAACGATGGTTTCTGGTTTAATTGATTCAAAAGAAATAGGACTGGATTCATTTTTTAACCCCAAGGAGGTTGCGTTAACTATTATACCGTAATCTTCTAAATCATTTCCAAATTTTTCAAAGTTCATGGTATCGGAATTAAGACCAATCTTATTTGCAAATCGCGCCAAGCTGTTTGCATTTTCAAGGGTCCTATTGACAATTGTAATGTGTTTTGCATGTTCTTTGGCAAATCCTGCGACAACAGCCCTTGCTGCTCCCCCTGCACCAAGTAAAAGAATTTTTTTATCTTGTATTTTTATTTTTTTCTTCTTAAATGGATCCAAAAACCCGTCCATGTCAGTGTTGAAGCCTTTTAAAACTCCTTCGTTATTTGTCACAGTGTTTACAGCTCCAATAAGACTGCAAGACTCGTCCATTTTATCCAAGTACTTCATCATTTCTACTTTATGGGGAATTGTAACGTTGAATCCGTCTATTTTTATTTTTTTTAGTGCATCTATCCCTTCCTTTAGTTCACCTTTGGGAATTCTATATGCAATATATGAGGAATCTAAATTCAAATCTCTAAATGCTGCACTATGAATATTTGGGGAAAGTGAATGATTAATGGGATCTCCAATGACTGCAAATGTTTTTGACATCTTTTTTTCTGATTCACATGATTGATTTAAACGCTCAACTTCAACTTCTGTTGAAATCACGAAATAATTTGTATGATTTGATGAACCTAAATTTAATTATTCAATGAGGTTTAATTCTTCAAATTGATAATTTTTTTAACTTCACTTAAGCTAAATTGTCCAGGAGCAACTGGCTTTCCCAAGGACACATAGGTATATGGGCTTCCTAAATACAAGCTCAAAATTCTTGAAATTCTGCCTGGATTCCCCATAGTAAAGGCAATCAAATTGATATTCTCTTTTTTGCTGTATAATTGCAAAATTCTAGTTGAATCCTTAGTTGATTTTGCCGTGGTTACAATTTTGACATTAGATGAGAATTTGCTCATTTGATTTAATTTCTTTTTTAATTCTGTAAGGCTCGGTGTTTTTTTAAAATCATGCGCAGAAATCAGTAATCCTGTTTTTGTTGTTTTTAGATACTTTACTAAATCTCTATTTTTTTTCATTGTGTTAAATTCAATATCTAGTAAAAAAGGATTATACTCTGAAATTAATTTTAAGATGGAGATTCTTTCCTTTTCATTTCCTGAAAATTTACCTCCCTCTGTTTTTGGTCTTAATGTGCATACTATTTTTTTTAGATCTTTTTTTATACTCTCTAAAACTTGGGGAATTTGTTCTGCCTTTAGAAAATCAAATCTTATTTCAACATAATCTGATTTCTTCAAGGCAATCTTTAGAGTTTGTTTGAGTTTTTTAGGTGTAGTCTCTGCAATTGATACACAGATTTTGTATTTCATTTTGGTTATTTTTCCAAGATGTATTCATCAGATACTTCCATTCCAAAATGTCTTCCAGTAGCTTCTTTGGAATAAACCATTATTGTATCGCCTTTTTTGAGATGTGTTACCGAAACAAGTTGGCCGTTTGATTTTACAAAACGTATTGTTTCGGCATCTTGTGCAATAATCCCCCCAATTTCTCCATCTACTGATGCTTTGATCATTACCATTGGTCGCCTTTCAATTTTGGATCGTCCTACGGTTACTCTTCTTGCTTTTCCTTTTGAATTAACGATTAATACTTCGGAGCCTGTTTCTATCTCTGAAAGATAACTTGTTGTGCCATCTGGAGATAAAGTATAACAGTGAACAGCTCCGGCATTTACTCTAAACGGTCTTGGGGATGTAAAAGAAGAACCAACTGATTCGTTATGAACTAAAAATAAAAAGTTTGATCTACTACCAATTAACATTCCTTCTCCTTTGTGTAGCATTGATGCTGTATCCACACACACTCTTTCTCCATCCCCGACCTCTTTAATCTCAATGATTTTCCCTTTTTTCAAATCAAAACTTTTACTTCCCAAGTATACCATAACCTCCCTTACCTCTCCAATCGATGATGTGCTGAAAATTACTCCGTCCACTCCGACCTCTAAAATTGAAAACATTTTTCTTACTTCTTCAGGAGTTCTTGCAATAGTGTAAATTTTCGTATGTATTTTGTGAAGCTTTGCAATTATATTTTCAAGAGGAATTATTTTCCAATCTATTACCTCCACTATAACAAAATCCAGACCTTTTTTTGACATGGTTAAAACATTCTCGATATCTTTATTTGATAATATTTTGAATTTTCTTCCTACTTTTTTTCCTCTTGGCTTTTTTCCTGTACCTTTTTCAAGAATAATGTGTTTGGCACTGGGAGATGAGAATAAAATTTCAAGCTTTGTTTTGGTTTTTGCAATTTTTTTTGGATCAAGATAAATTATATTGATTCCTTCTTCTTCTAACTGTGGAAGAAATTTTGATAATTGTGGCTGAGACACTTTTGGTGAAATAATTAGTTCTCGTGTTTTACTCAATTTTTTTCATGGCTTCCTTTGCGGATTCTTTTTTGAAAATAATAGACGCTAAAGCTTCAACCATTTTTTCTGGGGTTTTATGTGCAAAAATATTTCGTCCGTAAGTTACTCCTTTTGCGCCAGCAATAATTGCATCTTCTGTCATCTGAAGAATGTCTAAATCTGTTTTTGCTTTGGGTCCACCTGCAATTACAATTGGTACCGGTGTACTTTTTACAATTTTAGAAAATGAATCCACATCTCCAGTGTATACTGTTTTTACAATATCTGCGCCACATTCTGCGCCAATTCTAGCAACATGTCCAACAATTTCAGGGTCATGAGGGTCTTTTACATTCTCTCCTCTTGGATACATCATCGCCAAAAGAGGCATGTTCCACATGTGGCACTGTTCTGCGGTCATTCCAAGCTGTTCTAGCATCTCTGGTTCTTCTTTTCCTCCAATATTGATGTGAAGTGAAACACCATCTGCACCCAAACGGAGAGCCTCTTTCACGGTTCCTGTTAGCATTTTACGATTCGGTGACATTGATAAAGAAGTGCTACTTGAAAAATGAACCAAAACCCCAACTCTTGTTGGTCTAGGTAATGCCTTGATGATTCCTTTGTTGACTATTACACTTGTAAGTCCGTGTCTTTCGCATTTGTAAATTAAAGATACAGGATCTTCCAGACCTTCAATAGGTCCATTTGAAATACCATGGTCCATTGGAATGCAAAGCATCTTTCCCTTTCTCATAATTCGATCTAGTCTAATTTGATGTCCTGATACCATGGGTGAATCTCTTTTTTATGCCCTACTTAAAAATAACGTGAATTCTTGAAATTTGTTTCTTCGTTATCTAAGCACAAATTAATTTAAAGATTGAGGACTTTCCATCTTTTTTATCTATATAAGATTAAATAGAAATTATAGAAGAAAGTGATGAAGTTAATTGAGTCAGACTACCGAACAACTTTACCAAAGTGATATTGGTGACATTCTTGAAAATTCCCTAACTGGAACAAGACCTGGACCGGACGAATGTCTTAGACTTTTAGAATCAAATGATATCTATCTGATAGGAATGGTTGCTGGCCATCTCACAAGACAACAATTTGGCAAAAAAGCCTCTTTTGTAAATAATATTATTTTGAATTATACTAATGTCTGTATTACCGATTGCAAGTTTTGTGCATTTTACAGATCTCCGGGGGATAAGGACTCGTATACATTAACTCTTGATCAAATTGAAGCTCGAGTAAAAACTGCATCGGAGATGTTTAAGATAAGACAAGTCCTCATTCAAGGAGGACATAATCCAGATTTAAAAATTGAATATTATGAAGACGCCTTTAAAATGATAAGAGAAAAATTTCCAATGATTGGGGTTCATGGTCTTTCGACATCTGAAATCGACATGATTGCAAGGGTAGAAAAATCCTCAACTAAAGAAATTTTATCGAGATTAAAAGATTCTGGTCTGCAATCAATTCCTGGTGCCGGAGCAGAAATTCTAGTAGATTCCGTAAAAGATGTCATTAGTCCAAAGAAAATTTCAAGTGATGATTGGATTAGAATTATGGATGAAGCTCATTCTCTTGGAATACCAGGGTCTGCAACAATGATGTACGGACATGTGGAAAAAAATCAGGATATTGCTGATCATTTTTTCAAGATAATCAAACTTCAAGAAAAAACAAAAGGGTTTATGGCATTTATTCCCTGGAACTTTGAGCCAAATAATACACTAATGAAAGAACAAGGAATCGTAGAGCATGGTGCAGGTGGCTTACAATTACTAAAAATGATTGCAATCTCTAGGCTTGTTTTTGATGGATTGATTCCACATATCCAATCCTCTTGGCTCACCAATGGAGTTGGGATGGCTCAGCTGGCACTTCAATATGGTGCGGATGATTTTGGAGGCACTTTGATTGGAGAAGAAGTTGTAACTTGTACAGGCGCACGCTCTACTGAATTGACAGGAGAGATAATCATTAATGCGATTCATCAAATTGGATTTCAAGTAGAGGAACGTGATAATTTTTACAATGTAGTTTCTTTACTATAATCCATAACTAGGCCATTTAGAATCTACAAGATTCCTTGTATCTTCATCTACTTTGACTAGTTGCTGAATTTCTCTTTCATATCCCTCTTCTCTTGTTTTTTGTGTTGCATCGATTCCTAGTTTTGACCCTAAATTGACAAGGGATGATGCGGGATCAAGAGTATCAGTTGGTGTGTTGTCTATGATAATGGTATCACGAGCTGCATCTGTTCTTGTAGTAACAGCCCAAATGACATCATTCATGTCATGAATGTTAACGTCATCATCTACTACAACAAGCATCTTTGTTAGCGATAGTTGTCCCATTCCCCAGAGACCCATCATCACTTTTTTTGCTTGACCAGGATATCTCTTTTTGATAGATATTATTGCAATACCCTGAAACCATCCAGCTGCTGGCATTGAAAAATCAACTACTTCTGGATGAAACATACGAATAAGAGGCAAAAATGCGCGCTCGATTACTTTTCCAATGTATGCATCTTCAAGAATTGGTTTTCCAACAACGGTGGTTACATAAATTGGATTTTTTCTTCTCATAATTCCTGTTAATGTAAAAGTAGGAAATGGTTCAGCTGGAGTGTAGTATCCAGTATGATCGCCAAATGGGCCCTCGTCTCTTAGGTCTGCAGGATCAACATATCCTTCTAAAACAATTTCAGCATTGGCTGGAACTTCTAAATCGATTGTTTTACATTTCACAGTTTTGATTCCTTTTTTTCTTGTAATTCCTGCAAACAAGTATTTGTCAAGTCCTTCTGGCACGGGAGCAATTGACGAGAAAATCGTTGCAGGTTCTCCACCGATAATTATTGCCGTGGGAATCTTTTCTCCTTTTTCCTTTGAAATATCTGAGTGATGTGCTCCTCGTTTGTGTTTTTGCCAGTGCATTAATCCATGAGTACTATCCACAATTTGTATTCTATACACACCAAGATTTCTTACTCCAGTTTCAGGATGCCTTGTTGCCACTAATCCTAATGTAATGAATCGTCCTGCATCATTTGGCCAGGATTTTAAAATTGGTAAATCATCAAATGATGCAGAACTCGATGTAATTTCAGTTACTGGCCCATTCTTTTCAAGTTTGGAAAATGATTCAGCCATCTTTGAGAGTTCGGGAAGTTTTTTAATTTTATTTAGAAAACCAGATGGGATATCCATCTTTGTCATATCAACAATTCTCTGTCCAATTTCAGTAAAGTCTGTCATCTCTAAACCAATTTCTAATCTTTTCATTGAGCCAAACGCATTTGCCAAAACCGGCATTTCGTAACCTTTGACATTTTCAAATAAAATAGCCGGTCCGTTTGAATACATTTGTCTTCTTAATATCTCCGCAATTTCTAAATTCGAATCAACTTCTGTTTTGACTCTTTTTAGTTCATCATTTTTTTCTAATTCTTTTATGAAATCATGAATATCTTCAATGGCCACAATTTTTCTGAAGTGAGAACAAGTATAAGCTTAACTAGATTTGGATAAACGACAGTTTTTTAGGAATAAAATTGACAAATGCATTTTAAGTCTCAATTTTTATGGAATAAGTGATGGGCGAAGACAAGTGTGTAGTTTGTGAAGGCGATGGGGTTATTGAACTACTTGGGTCTGAATGTCCCTTTTGCAATGGAACAGGCGAGTCAAACAAATCTGCTAAAGCTTATCTTGATTCTCACATTTGTCAATGCATCTTTCTTGATAGAAAGCGTTGTCCCTTATGTGGAAAACTGTGCCATCATGATACTCCAAATAAACCAAAAATCTTACTTAGCCCTGAATAG
Source organism: Nitrososphaerota archaeon (assembly GCA_022562615.1). GTDB lineage: Archaea > Thermoproteota > Nitrososphaeria > Nitrososphaerales > Nitrosopumilaceae > Nitrosomaritimum. The sequence continues at coordinate 684 of JADFOW010000013.1, read as the reverse complement.
GAATTTTTATGGGACAGGTGGTAGTTCATTCTTTTTTCCATGACCACCAGATCCAAATTTACAGTAAAAGCATAATTCTGATTCCATGTACCTTAACTGCTCGATTTTGATCGCTCCAAGCTTTAGTGCAATCTTTGTTAGAATTTTGTATTTTAACGGCATGGCAGGGATTACCTCTTCCGTGTAGACTTTATAGTGATCTGGACAGAACTTTAGAGTAATTTTTGATGGTTCTTTTCCCTTCTCGTTTACCTGTTTTGTAAAATTGATCTGTTCTCTAATGTACTCGTGTTTTGGGCATGGACAATCTTTACCTCCTGGATGTTTGTATGCAGGTGTGTTTTTCCAGTCAAATCCTGGGTACTCTTTTTCAAAATCATCCATTGGTTTAGTTAACCTCCTTGTGCATATAAAACTTGATCAAGTTCAGTCATGGTAATCACCCAAATGTAAATAAACCACAGAACTTCACCTCCATTAAATGGCAACTAAACGGAAAACGAATACAAAAAAAGATCTTGAAGAAAGGATTGCCAAATTAGAAGCTAAACTAACAAAACTATCTACACAAATAAAGACAAAACCACCAGAACCAAAACCAGCTGAGACAAAACCCGCAGAACCAAAACCAGCTGAGACAAAACCACCAGAACCAAAACAAGCTGAAACAAAACCAGCAGAACC
>JADFOW010000049.1 GCA_022562615.1 Nitrososphaerota archaeon | reverse complement strand
CAAGTATTCTTGTTGTACGTTAGTAATTGATTGATGATATTGTGGTACTGATTGTTTAATGCTCGTGAAGAATTTATCTACGTTTTGCTGATATACTGAAAATACATCTTTTGGAGTTCCTTGGGTTTGCTCGTTTTTACTCATTTTTTCACCTCCTTTTTACCTGATTTTTTTCCTATCGGAAGGATAATGACTTGAACCAAGTCGCCTTCGCCTAGTCCAAGGGCATTTCTTTCTGCCTCTGGAATTGAAATTCTGCCGCCACTGCCAACAGAGGTTTTGTAAGCTCCCCAATTCAAAAACGATGGTAACATTTGTCCTAGGTTGAACATTACATCCATGCTTCTGTTCTGCAAGTTTGTCATATTCTCCACTAAAGTGGATTGGTTGTTTTGTGTTACATCAGACATTGTTTTTAGGGCTTCTAGTGGATTGAAGGTCTGAGAGCTTTGATTGTTCATTAATGAGCCAAAATTTTTTATAAATTCAGTCTGTGCACGACCGCTTTTTTGTATCCATTCTTTGAACATATATGTAGGATCGTACTGGCTGTAATTACCACTCATTGGTAAATTATGGTATTGAGTAATATTTAACCATATCTAATTAAGATGCCACTCGATTCCCTGTTACCCAACCTTTTACACCAGAAATACCAACGGTGAACTTTACATTCTAACTACTCTTTAAAAAATCAAGAACAATATTTGCAAATGCTTTTGGATCATGAACAAAAGGAGTATGACCACAACCATCCATTCTATGAAATCTACAATCTTTGATTGATGACACAAATTCATCAGCATATTTGACTGGAATTACTGGATCGTTAGCCCCCCAAATTATCAAGGTAGGAACATTGATTCCTTTGAGTTTGTTTGTAATTATTTCTGCATTTTTCAGGCCTAATATAGTAGACATGAATGCCATTTTGGCATTTGGCAACTTCATCCTTTCAACAAAACCTTCAATAATTTTCGGATCAACCTTGATTTTAGATCCTCCCATCATTTCATAGGCATTTTTTGCATTTGTTTCATTAGGATAAAGTGCTGCCATGATGTAAGCATCTAATGCAGGAGTAGACTGTTTCATGATTCCTGAGGGTGATGAAAGAATTAACTTTTTAATTTTGTTATTTCCAGAGGCATATTCTGCGGCAACCTGTCCTCCTAATGAGGAGCCGAGAATATTGGGTTTTTCAATGCCAGTTGAATCTAAAAATTTTCTTAGAAAATCTGAAAAAAAATCAGTAGTATAATCCACTAATGGCTTATCGCTATATCCAAATCCAATTAGATCAGGGACTATGAGATGGTAGTCTTTTGCAAAGTAAGGAATAGTATTGCTCCATCGTTCAGCAGACGCTCCTAAACCATGAACTAGAACCAATGTATTTTTTGAATGACCTGTTTCCAAATAACGAATTTTATTTCCATCTACTTGGATGAAATTTTCTTTCACTGTTTTAGCATCAATAATTATCACTAGATAAATATTAACAAATTGTTGCGATCGGTAGCTTTTATGTTTTTCAAATTGTTAAATTTGAAAATCCTTCAATTTCGTTTTTTAGCATCCAATTTTAGGTTGAAATGTAATAAAAAAGAAAGATATCAAATTTCTCGTTACTATAGTTGGATCAAAAAATTCCTAGAGATGGCTTGAAATGACAATTTAAGTGGCAAGAAAATTTTTAGCCGCCATTACAAAAATCTATTCAATTAATTAGCCTCCACATACAGAATTCCGAGGAGGTGGTTCAATAAAGGAGGTGTTTTTTGGCAGTATCAAATTATGTAGTTCATACAACCAAAATTCTTGCATTGATTGTAAAGTAGATCTAGGATAATCCGTGTTTTTGAAAATACTTTTGATGGTAATTCTCGGCTTTGTAAAACTCTGGCGCAGGAATTATCTCAGTTACAATTTTTTTTGATAATTTTCCAGAAGAATCCAATATTTCTTTTGATTTTTGTGCAGCTTGTTTTTGAGATTCATCATGAAAGAAAATAGAAGACCTGTATTGAATTCCAATATCTGGTCCTTGACGATTAAGAGATGTTGGATCATGGTTATTCCAGAATAAAGTTAGTAATTCCTCATACGAAATTTCATTCGGGTCATATTCTACCTCTACTGCTTCGGCATGCCCCGTTTTATCAGTACACACTTCTTCATAGGTAGGATTTGCTAAATTTCCCCCAGTATACCCCACTTTAGTCGATTTTACACCTTTGGTTTTAAGAAATAAATCCTCGACATGCCAAAAACAACCAGATGCAAATGTCGCTATCATCACTAATTATTTGTTTTAAACTAGATTAAAACCATTACAACAAGATCATTTTTTTAACAATAATTATTTAACATTTGTAAAAATTCCAACTACTTTCTTTGCGAGAGTTTCAATGTTGATGCTTGGTTCTGCAGATATCAAAAGAAGAATTTGTGAGATAGGAAATGGGAAACTAACTAAAACTGCCTTATCACGTCTGGCGGCAATATAATTAAGTGGGCCTAAACTTTCATCAAATTCCTTTCTTATAGAAGCTTTTGATACAAAATTAAAAAACGCCTGAAGTTTTGTTTCGTCATTTTCATATGGAATAATGCCATCTTTGAAACCTCCTAAAACAAGTTTTCCTTCCTTGTTTATTATTCCTGCAAATCTGATTTCAGGTTCTTTTAAAAGGATTTTACATTTTTCATCATATAGTTGAAAACTAAACTCGTTTTGTTCTGACAATCAAAAAACTATTTCATATCTCAAAAATAAAAACGTTGTCTAAATTAAAAAAAATAATCACACTGTCAAACACAAGCAATATTCACGCTTTACATTTTAAAATTATATAATCTATTATTTGTTCTTCAGATGCTTTTTTCATTTTTAGTATTGAATTAAAGAGAATTTTTTCAACAAAATAAGGATATTTTTGCCTAATTGATTTTTTCAAAAATCTTCTATTATTGACATAATAATCAGCTAGAGGAACATAGACATGTTTTCCAATTAATCTTTCATCAGTTATCGTTAATCCTTTAGAAGTTATCAATCTCTTTACTAAATCAACATCATAGTGTTCAGATGACCAAGTAAATTTTAGAATCCCTAATTTTTTAATAGAAGCCTTAGAACAAATTACAGGTAAAGCTAAAACAAATATTCCAGATTTTTTCATAATCCTTTTTGATTCAGAAATAAAACCCTCCAATGGTTTAAAATGTTGAGATGATTCCAAGGCTAAAACACGATCTAACGAATTATCTGCAAATGGTAGTTTAGTGGAAGTTGAATTGATAAATTCTAAATTCTTTTCTGTACCAGAAAAATGAAGTTGGTTATAATTAATATCTACACAATACAAGTTTAATTTTTCATAAAGATTTCTCCAGAAAATTGCGGGAGCTGAAAGTCCACTGCCTACATCTAAAACTGTATTTGCAGTTTCAAGTTCAGCCAGTTTACCAAAAAAATCACAAAGGTTTTTTTGTGCAGAAATTGGTTCTTTAATCTTGTCTGTCCAATAACCAAAATTTAGCATCGAGCCGCCAGTTGCAATCTGCATTAAAGATGAAAGAGAATCATAGAGATTTACTACATCTGTTTCATTTCGTCTAAATGTCCAAAGAAAAACATCAAGAGGGTTTATTGTGACCAAAAGATTTTCAAATTACTTTAGAATTAATCCTATTAATTTCTAGGGTTGATGGTGTCTAAAGGTTACAATTTAGTATATTTTATTAACCAAAAATTGCAAATTAGAGTATGTCAGATCCAAATTCAGATGTTTTCGTTGAGCTTCTCATTGCCAAATGGTCTGATAGATTTATCGCATGGTTAATTGATTTTATCATAATTTCTTCAATTTTTGCAATAATAGTCACATCTATTTTTGGTACATTACATGTAGAATGGAGTGAAAACATGATAGTTTCTGAAGGAACAAGTTACATTCCTGTAAGTGTGTTGTTCTTAGCTTATTGGATAATTTTAGAATATAAAAGTGGCCAGTCGATTGGTAAGAAAATCCTCCATTTGAAGATAGTAAGTATCGATGGAAATCCCCCATCTCTATTTGGAGTGATTATTAGCAGTTTTGGCAAGGCCTTTCTTTTGCCAATAGATATGATTTTGGGATTAGTTTTTACCAATCAAAAAAGACAGAGAATTTTTAATAAAATTGGAGATACTATCGTAATAAAAATACAAAATACAAAAAACAATTCTGAAAATATTAAATACAAAAAAGACTAAATTTGTCATATTTTCTTATGTTAGGCCTTTGTAGAATTAACCAATAGATCTATTAGCAGCTTTAGATCTTTCTTTTTTAAGAATTGTCGGATACCCAAACAAATGAATGGTGGATTGGCCTTCCAGAAGAACTTCAAGACGATATCGAGTTTGAAAAGTAAACAAACAATCTATCTAAAACAAAATCAAATGAAAATTGGAAATGCATTAAAAATTTACAGGGGTTTGTAATTGGTTAATTTTATTCTCTTTTAACAAGGGTTCGAGTAGCCCTTACTTTATCAATTTTTTTAATATTCCTTGCAATGGTTTCTCGAATTTTTTCAATGTTTTCGGATTCCATTTTTACTACCATATCATAGTCACCAAAAGTTCTATCAATTCGCACTACTTGTTCTAATTTCTCCAATTGTTCTATTACTTTTTGTTCGGCACCTAAATCACTTTTTATCAAAACATATGCAATGGTCACAAGTTTTTTGGTAAAAATATGATATTTCAAAGTTTGTATCAAGAATCATATTCACAAAAAAATAGTTTAATTCTGGATAAAGAAATGTTTCTAGTCGTGTTTATTTAAAGATGAAGCTAACAATATCACCTAAATTTGAGCATAAAATACATCAAAAATTCAAGAGTTTTCCATCTCTTGACATAATGGTAGGGATTTTACTATTATTGAAACATTTTCATTTTAAAATAAAAATGAAGTGTTAACGAGTTTATCGACTGTCAGTAAAAAGGGTCTCCCCCCCAAACAGGCGTGAAAAGTTTGTTATGACTTGCGTTATGACGAGAGTTGGTTTGTTGGAGAATTAAATAAAAAAGAAAAGAAAGGATTTTGTTAGTCGTTTATTTCTTCGTTTGTGATTCGTAGTGCAGCGTCAGCGTGTGCTTCAAAGACGGATTCAAATGTATCTGGATCGACTTCGTCTAATACATGAACCCATTCACTATCATCACACATTGCATCGAAGATTCCATCTTCTGTATCAACTCCCTTGAGGTCATCTTGGAATTTGACAAGTACGTATACCGTACTTCCTACTGGGATGTCTCGTAGGATGTCTACATGGGCTGAGTCATTGTCAATACTGGTTATTTCTCCACCAACACCATCGTAGATCTCATCTGTGATTTCTGTGACATCTCCATCTGGATCAGCTATTGCAACTTTGACATTTCTTGTGCCCGTTTTAAAGGGCAACTTTAAGTCCATATCGTCTCCATCCACATCCTGGTCGGTACAATCATCATAGTCTTCCCATACCGTTAGTCCATCTACATCAGATAGGACATCAATGGCAGTTAGGGCATAGAATGCACCAGGGTTTGTGTTTGAGAACAGGCCGTTCCTGTGTACTTGGGCAAATGCTGTATACTTGTTATTGGCATCTTGTGGCAATGGATCAGCTAAAACGTCATCCTCTGGGATGTCGATGTTTGCTGGTCTTGTTGCAAGACATTCGCCTGTAGCAGCATCAATTAGGGTACAGATTGGATCCCAGTTGTAGTCAGTGAAAGTCCATGTTTTGGTTACTTCGATTGGGGTTGCACATTCGTTTATGAATGCAATAGCATTGTTTGCAAGTTGTCTGTTGTTAAGAACGTTGATAAATCCGTCATGTGACCAGTTTGAGTCACCCATGATAACAACACAGCCATCTTCAAATGGTCCTGCAATCATGTTTGGGTGGTCTCCTTGGTCTACCACTACAGCAAGATCTCCTGCTGCAACAACAAAGTGAGAACCTGCAGACTGTTGGTAAGAATTGACTCCTGCAAACAAGGTTGCCGTTGCTGGGATTGTAGAATCAAAATCTACACCATCCACAAATGGACCGTTTGAATCTTGGTCGATGTTTGCAGCTGTTACAAAGTTTTCAATTAGTGATTCGGTTCCGAAACCACAGGAGATGCCGTCCTCTTCGGGGTTAACAACGCCCCATTCGCCGTTAATCCATGCTTCTCCGCCTGTAGCAATCCAATTTACTATAGTTGCCTCTTGTTCAGCAGTAAATGGAGTTAACAAACAATTACCAAAGGTATCTGAGCTGATATACAGTTTAGTTACACATTCTGGAATACCGCCAGATACGTCAAGGTCCCTTACTGTAAATTTTTCTGTAAGATCTCCAACTAAGATTGTTGCGGTACCTGATTTAAAGCCATTTGTTGTAACCATTGCTACTATTGGTTCTTTGTCAACATCACAGTCTACCTGTCTTAATTGGGCAGATACAACTTCAGCAGCTACTTGGATTTCCCCTCCTGTGGAGGAGATTCTATCCTCTGCTACTGCCATGCTTGTGCTTGAGAATGCAACTACTCCCAATGTGAAAATAGTTGCAATAGTCAATGAAAGTATTAGTCGTTTAGAATGTTTTGTGTTTTTTGTCAATGAAAATGAAATTTTTCTGATTAGTTTAAAGGTTTTTAACCGTATCATTTGAAAAGCTACAATTTAGTTTCCTTCCCAAAAAATAATATCCAATCTTATCAAATGGAAATTCAACTAAGAGAAAAAGCGATGAAAAGGGTGAAAACTTTAAAGATTAAAACTGATTATTATAATGATATGAATACATGGGCAATAACTGCAACTTTGACACTTTCTCTAGTTCTACTTGTAGGATGGCAATCAAGTGCATTTGCAGACTCTGAAGACGGCTCCAAATCCTGTCCATTCAAAGGTGACAAGTCTGACTATTCAAAAAATGGGGCAGATTATTCTGAAAAACATCAATCTGACCAAACCTCTAGTACCTCTCTTGATGAACAACAGCTTCCAAATTGGTTGAAATCAAATGCAAAGTGGTGGGCTAGTGGGCAATTAAATGACAGTGAGTTTGCTGACGGAATAAAATTCCTAATTCAAAATGAGGTGATAACAATATCAAACCATGAAGTTTCTCAAACCACCTCATCAGAGTTACAGACTCCTCATTGGATTAAAAACACAGCAGGTTGGTGGGCAGATGGACTAGTTTCTGACTCGGAATTTGTATCAGGATTAGAACACCTGATTAACATTGGCATAATTTAATAAAATTTTATTTCTCATCCTTCCCAAAAAATAATTTCAAATATTTCATCAATCTAAACAAAGATAGGGCTAAAACCCTCAGAAAATTTTGATTTTTTTATTTAAGATAGTTCTTTCTCTTTTTTTCGAGATCAGCAATTCTTTTCCTTAATACTTTGTTTGTATCTTTTTCTTGATTTAGACCATTCTCTAATTTTTTAATTCGTTTATCTTTATTGGTTAAAGTCACCATACAATTGATAAAATTGGCAAAGATAAAAGTGGGTTGCTTTTCATTTTTCTCAAAACAAGAGAGTATTTGATAAACTGGTTCTATTCCAAATGGTGTTTGATAAATTTCTAAAAAACCAAGTAGAATTTTCCATTCCTATCCTTCCCAAAAAATAATTTCAAAGGTATAATTCTGATAAGGTTCGATGCAATCTGTTACCACGTCATGTTCCATAAAACTTGAGATAATATTGTATCAAGTTTCAAAAACTCATTTCAAACCTGGGTTCAATCCCACGGGGATTCACCCACCATTTTGGGGATAAAAATGGACGCAGATTACAAAATTTTTACAAGATATACTTGCTTTTCGCCAGAGGTGTAGAAATCATACTTTGAAATTTGAACTGCCTTTACTCTTGGATTCATCAATAATTTAGTGTACGCCCTTTTATCACCAGTTAATAGATCACAATTATTTTCTTCACAGTATGTAGCAATTATCTCATCAGAGCTTTCTTGTTTTGGATTGGGATCTATTCCAACTCGGAGAATTTCTTCATAATTAGTATGGATTTTAATTTCATTATCATCAGCCCAACCACGCATATCATAATCGATGAGAACTTTGTGTGTCAATGAAATTTAGAATTTTAAGTTGCTAATAACTGATTGACAAATCCACCAGGGAATAAAATCAAAGGAAGAGTTGTCAAGGGGAAGAGAGGAAATTTAGACATAAAGTAATACAATAGAAATCACAAAGTTTTTGATTACAAAAATTAACCCTACGTGTTCTTGATTAAAATCAATAGAGAAAATGATGTCACATTACTAAATGCAGCAGTATCTGATTTTGCAGATGGTCTAGGATATTGCGAATACAAGATACCACTATCGATTAAAGGAGTAAAACCAAAACCATCACAATCCCTAATTCTAGGCACAAAAGCTCATCATGCAGAAGAAAAATACGAACAAGAGCACGTTGAACTAGAACCAGTTTCAGTTGAGGCAATTGAAGATGAGCAAGAAGATATCGAATTTGCCCGAGAGAATGTTTACTCTACACTGTCTATGCCCTTTGAATTTCCATCAGAGAATGTCCTACTTTCACTTTCAGGAAGAATTGACAAAATCATGAGAGTTGAGGGAACATTAGTAGTTCAAGACGATAAATTTGTAGCAAGGCCTCAAACCTATGATAAAAAAACACAGCCATATCCTAGCCAACTTTTACAGGTTTTGGCATATCTAAATTCAGTCTACTCTGCAAAGAGGAGCAAGGATCCCGAGGATTGGTTTGAGATGCCCCACACTGCAAAGAAATGGCAGATTCGAATTTGTGATAGAAAGACCAGAGAGCCATACAAAATATTTTCTGGATATCAGGATTCTTTTGAGTTACATTATTTCCACACAGCCCTTGAAAAATTTACAACTATTGCACTTGACATTACAGAGCCAGAGCATCATAACAGTAAACCAAAATGTGATGCATGTAATTTGAAGAGTTTTTGTGAGTTTAGAATTTAGAATGAGAATAAAATCTAATTTTTCTTATTTTTCATTACCACAAAAAGTGATTTTGGTAGGGGATTAATAGTTCCATAATACACAGTATCCTTTATTGTTTCAATTTCGAAATCATGTTCAAAAAATTCCTTTATCTGGTCTTTAGAATATTGGAAGGGGCGTTTATCTCCTGGTAAGTTTTTTTCCTCCACACTCATACATTTTAAAAATAAAATCCCGTTTTCTTTTAGAATTCGTTTAATCTGAGTCAAATAGACAGGTCTCTGTTTTGGCTCAAAAACATGAAAAACACCTCTATCTAAAATAAAATCAAATTCATTATCTGGAAATTTAGAGTTTAAAATATCATCAACAATGTAGGAGGGGTTTGAGTACAATTTTTTTGCCCTATCT